>CAKMKL010000270.1 GCA_927443375.1 uncultured Paenibacillus sp.
GAAGCCCCCCTCAAGATGAGATTTCCCAACTAGTAAGACCCCTTGAAGACGACGAGGTAGATAGGTTGGAGGTGGAAGTGCAGCAATGCATGGAGCTGACCAATACTAATCGGTCGAGGGCTTATCCAAAAGCTACCCCAAAAAGTGAAGAAGAAGCTGACGAAGCGGATTCCGAATACTTTCCGGGGGCCCCGTAAGAAGGGCAAACGCATTTTCGTTTCGGATTCAGTTTTCAGGAATCAAGTTCTGATTCATGAGACCCTAGTGGTTGACTGATAAAGACCTGATATTCAGCATTTGGCGATGCTGAGACCTGAATATGCATTTACGCTGTAAATGCCCGTTTGGTGGCGATAGCGGAAGGGTTCCACGCGTACCCATCCCGAACACGACCGTTAAGCCTTCCAGCGCCGATGGTACTTGGACCGAAGGGTCCTGGGAGAGTAGGACGCCGCCAAGCACATGAAGCCATTGTTGAGTCATCGACAATGGCTTTTTTTGTTGTTTTATGGAAAACAAGAAATTAACTTAATGTCCACCCTATACGGACTTTCGTCCAAGAATTCGCTTACCCTGAGGCCATTTTCTGAATACCTCCTCTGATGATGTAATATTCTTGACAGGCCAAAAACCCTTTGCTAAGATGGCAATAATATATTTTTGGACAAGCATCTCAAACCTTAATTGAAGATCACAATTTGCACAACTTCGCTGTGATGGTCGATGTCTATCGGATATGGACTTTAGCCGGAGTTTCTTCATTTATAAAGTTTGCGGACGTTTAGAATAAAGACATTCGAGGAGGAATGACCCAGGTGTGGGAAGATAAGTTTGGTAAAGAAGGACTGACTTTTGATGATGTGCTGCTGGTGCCGCGTAAATCCGAGGTACTGCCGAAGGAAGTGGATCTGTCTACAGTTCTGAGTAAAACTGTGAAGCTCAATATTCCGCTTATGAGCGCGGGGATGGATACCGTAACTGAAGCCGCAATGGCAATTGCAATTGCCCGTGAAGGCGGAGTGGGCATAATTCATAAGAATATGTCCGTGGAGCAGCAGGCTGAAGAGGTGGATCGCGTTAAACGTTCCGAAAGCGGCGTTATCACCAATCCTTTCTCCCTAACACCAGATCATCTGGTGTCCGACGCCGAACGGCTGATGGGCAAATACCGGATTTCGGGCGTTCCGATTGTAGACGAGAACAATAAACTGGTCGGCATTATTACTAACCGTGACATGCGCTTTATTCATGACTACAGTGCTCCGATCAGTCAATATATGACCCGCGACAATCTGGTAACAGCTCCTGTAGGAACTACACTCCAAGAAGCGGAAGTGGTGCTGCAGCGTCATAAGATCGAGAAGCTGCCGCTGGTTGACGATAATAAGATTCTTAAAGGTCTTATTACTATTAAAGATATCGAAAAAGCTATCCAGTTCCCTAACGGCGCTAAGGATGCCCAAGGACGGCTTCTGGTAGGCGCAGCTATTGGTATCTCCAAGGATTCACTGGAACGGACAAAAGCTTTGGTTGAGGCCGGTGTCGATCTGATCGTGGTTGATTCCGCACACGGACACCATATCAATATTATTGAAGCAGTACGCAATCTGCGTGCCCAGTATCCTGACCTTACCATTGTTGCCGGTAATGTAGCGACTGGAGAGGCTACACGGGAGCTGATTGAAGCAGGTGCTTCGATAGTTAAGGTCGGTATTGGTCCAGGCTCGATCTGTACCACCCGTGTTATTGCCGGTATCGGCGTACCGCAGATTACAGCAATCTACGATTGTGCAACGGTTGCCCGTGAATATGGCGTGCCGATTATCGCAGACGGCGGGATCAAATACTCAGGTGAGATTACCAAGGCTATCGCAGCTGGCGCTTCAGCGGTTATGATGGGAAGCCTATTCGCCGGTACCGAAGAAAGTCCGGGGGAATCGGAAATTTATCAAGGACGTAAATTCAAAGTATACCGCGGCATGGGCAGCATGAGTGCGATGAAGCAAGGCAGTAAGGACCGCTACTTCCAGGATGATGATAAGAAGCTTGTTCCGGAGGGGATTGAAGGACGCGTTGCCTTCAAAGGATCACTGTCCGACACGGTTCATCAGCTGATCGGCGGACTCCGCTCTGGTATGGGGTACTGCGGTACCAAGACATTGACTGAGCTGCGTAACGATACCTCCTTCATCCGGATTACCGGTGCCGGACTGCGCGAGAGTCATCCGCATGACGTACAGATTACTAAGGAAGCACCTAACTATTCCTTATAATCGGCCAAATTCGCTAAATTACGGACAGATAGGGCGAAATTCGTTCTGTCTGTCTTTTTTTGCAGGTACCCCTGTGTTAGAATAGAACAAGCAATGGATATGAACCAAAGGAGAGTAGTGATTTTGAAGCACAAGCGGAAGTTCAGCAGTAAACAATTTGTGATCAAGACAGCGACAGTAGGTCTACTTTTAAATATGTTAGCTTCTCCTGCAAGTTCAGTAATGGCCGATGCGGTGAAGACCCCGGCTACAACAGAAGCGGGTGCTGTTGCCACAGGCACTGCAACAGCCAAAGCAGCTGTAGCCAAAATACCATCTGTAGAGTCGCTTGAACTTAACGTGAGCTCGGCAGTATTGATTGAACCTACTACCGGCGAGGTACTGTTGTCTTATAATGCAGATCAAGCTCTGCCCCCGGCGAGTATGACGAAGATGATGACAGAGTATCTTGTAGCCGAAGCCGTGAAGAATGGGCAGCTTTCATGGGACCAGAAGGTTATTGTACAGGAGAATGCCGCCCAGCAAACTGGTTCCCGGATCTATTTGGCACAAGGTGATGAACATACAGTTAAAGAGCTGTACATAGCTATGGCAGTGGGCTCGGCCAATGATGCTACGGTTGCTTTGGCGGAACTGGTTTCCGGCTCTGAACAGCAATTTGTGGCGCTGATGAACGAAACTGCCCAGAAGATGGGAATGAAGACAGCGTATTTCATCAATTCGACCGGTCTTGACCGGGCAGATATGCCGGCCAATTACCGTCCGGAAACGGACCGCGAAACGGTTATGTCTGCGATGGATGCAGCTATTCTTGCGAAATATATTGTTACTGATCATCCTGATTTCACTGAATTCACAACTATACAGTCCTATAAATTCCGTGAGCGAGATACCAAGCCGATGATTAACTATAACTGGATGCTGGAGGCTAATAAGGATATTGCGAACTTTAAGGCATATGCTTACCCGGGTCTTGACGGACTGAAGACGGGACATACTAGCAAAGCCGGCAACTGCTTCACCGGTACGGCCGTGCGTGACGGCATGCGACTGATCAGTGTAGTTATGGGGGCTGATTCAGAAGCACATCGGTTTACCGAAACCAGGAAAGTGCTTGATTTCGGCTTCAATAACTTTGAGATCAAGCAGGTCGTGGCTGCTAAGTCGGTAATCACCGGCAACGAAACCGTGCCTGTACAAAAAGGCAAGAACGAAAGTGTATCCGTGGTTACGGATGCAGGTGTGACCTTCATGGTCCCTAAAGGAACGGTTTCACCACAAATCGAAACTGCCGTTACAGTTAATGATCCATCAACTTTGGTGGCTCCAATCCCCAATGCTACAGCAGTCGGTAAGGTAACCTACACTTATAAGGTTGAAGGCATGTCTCAGGTCCAGCAGAAGACAGTCAATTTGATTACAGCTGAGGAAGCAGAGAAAGCCGGATGGTTCAAACTGCTGATGCGGGCAATAGGCGATTTTTTTGGTGATCTGTTTACAGGAATTAAAGATCTGTTCTAGAGCCAGCAATGACTTTAGGCAGATATATATCCGAGTAAATGGGTTGTATATATAACCGCCCTGCGGTAGAATTATTATTTAGATTCAGTCAGATTATTCGGGAGGCTTGGACATGGAAACTGGTACATCGAGAGTTAAAAGAGGCATGGCAGAAATGCAAAAAGGCGGCGTCATCATGGACGTCATGAATGCAGAACAGGCAAAGATTGCTGAGGCTGCGGGTGCAGTAGCCGTAATGGCTCTGGAACGGGTTCCTTCCGACATCCGCGCAGCAGGCGGTGTAGCACGGATGGCCGATCCTACAATTGTAGAAGAGGTTATCAAGGTAGTTAGCATTCCCGTAATGGCTAAAGCACGTATCGGCCATTATGTAGAAGCTAAGGTTCTGGAGTCGCTGGGCGTTGATTATCTGGATGAGAGTGAAGTTCTGACTCCTGCCGATGAAGTTTTCCATATCGACAAGCGTGAATTTACAGTTCCTTTTGTATGTGGCGCAAAAGACCTCGGTGAGGCACTTCGCCGTATTAATGAAGGAGCTTCTATGATCCGTACCAAAGGCGAACCGGGAACAGGAAATATCGTTGAAGCTGTTCGTCACATGCGTTTCATTAACAGCCAAATCCGCAAGGTGACTAATCTGTCCAAGGACGAGCTGTATCATGAAGCCAAAACACTGGGAGTTCCTTACGAGCTTCTGCTTGAAGTTCATGAGCTCGGCAAACTGCCGGTTGTTAACTTTGCTGCAGGCGGTGTAGCTACTCCTGCCGATGCAGCCTTGATGATGCATCTGGGTGCGGATGGCGTATTCGTAGGTTCCGGTATTTTCAAATCGGATAACCCGGAGAAGTTCGCCCGCGCGATCGTTGAAGCAACAACACACTTCACCGACTACAAACTGATTGCTGAAGTATCCAAGAACCTCGGCACCCCGATGAAAGGGATTGATATTGCAACTCTGGCTCCGTCAGAACGCATGTCGGAGCGTGGCCGTTAATAGAGAGAAGGTTTCCGGATGAAAATAGGAGTGTTGGCGCTTCAAGGCGCTGTAACAGAGCATATTGTCAGTATAGAGAAAACCGGAGCCGAGGGCCTTCCCATTAAGCGCGTAGAGCAGCTTGAGGAAGTTGAAGGATTGATCATCCCTGGCGGAGAAAGTACTACGATCGGCAAGCTGATGCGTAAATACGGCTTCATTGAAGCTATTCGTGATTTCTCAGCCCAGGGCAAGCCTATTTTCGGTACATGTGCGGGAATGATTGTGCTGGCGAAGAGAATTACCGGAGGCGAACCTTCACATCTTGAGCTGATGGATATCACCGTTGCCCGGAACGCCTTTGGCCGGCAGCGGGAAAGCTTTGAGTGTGATCTGGATGTAAAAGGGATAAATGAGCAGGTACGTGCCGTCTTTATCCGTGCTCCGCTTATTAACGAAGTGGGTCCGAATGTCGATGTCCTTACGGTCTATAATGATGAGATCGTAACGGCGCGCCAGGACAACCTGCTGGTATCCTCTTTCCATCCGGAGCTGACCGATGATTACCGCCTGCATCAATATTTTGCCGATATGGTGAAGACTAGTGTAGAAGCTAGACAATAGAACTGCATACAAGAACATCCTGACTCTTTCAATGCTGCAACAGCAATTTGAAAGAGTTTAGGCTGTTTTCAGGAGGGAAACTTTGTGCTAGATGTAAAAGTATTGCGCAGTGATTATGCCAAGGTAGAAGAGGCGCTTAACAAACGCGGGAAATCACTTGATTTGATTGCAGGCTTTCCACAGCTTGATTTGCGCCGGCGTGAACTGCTGCAAGAGACGGAAGGGCTTAAGAACCGCCGTAACATCGTTTCAGGCGACGTGGCCAAGAAGAAAAAGAATGGCGAGCCGGCAGAAGACTTGATTGCTGAGATGCGTACGGTTTCCGACCGGATCAAGGAGCTGGATGATGAAGTCCGCGATCTTGAAACACAAATCGATGAGCTGACCATGAGCATTCCGAACATTCCCCATGAATCGGTGCCGGTAGGCAAATCCGAGGAAGAGAACGTTGAGGTGCGGCGCTGGTCGCAGCCGAGAGAGTTCGGATTCACGCCGAAATCCCATTGGGAGCTGGCACAGCAGCTGGATATCCTTGACTTTGAAGCCGCTGCCAAGGTTACAGGTTCCAGATTTGTGTTCTATAAGGGTCTTGGCGCCCGACTGGAGCGCGCCTTGATCAACTTCATGATGGATCTTCACAGCGGAGAGCATAACTACGAGGAAATGCTGCCGCCATATATCGTAAATAAGGACAGCTTGTATGGTACAGGTCAGCTGCCGAAGTTTGAAGAGGATCTGTTCAAGCTGCGGGACACCGAATATTACCTGATTCCTACAGCTGAAGTACCCGTAACGAACTACTACCGTGAAGAGATTCTGACAGCTGCTGATCTGCCGAAATACCATGTTGCTTACAGCTCCTGTTTCCGTTCTGAAGCGGGTTCTGCAGGCCGGGACACCCGCGGGCTTATCCGTCAGCATCAATTCAATAAGGTAGAGCTTGTAAAGCTGACTACCCCTGAGACCTCATACGAGGAGCTTGAGAAGATGACGGCTGACGCTGAACGCGTGCTGCAGCTTCTGGAGCTGCCGTACCGGGTGCTGGGCTTGTGTACCGGAGATATGGGCTTCACAGCAGCTAAGACGTATGATTTGGAGGTCTGGCTGCCTGAGAGCGGTATGTACCGTGAAATCTCCTCCTGCTCCAACACAGAGGACTTCCAGGCGCGCCGGGCTAATATCCGTTTCCGTAAGGAACCTAAGGCGAAGCCTGAATTCGTTCATACCTTGAACGGTTCCGCATTAGCTGTCGGACGGACCGTGGCAGCTATTCTGGAAAACTACCAGCAGGAAGACGGCAGTGTACTGATTCCGGAAGCGCTCCAGCCCTATATGCGTAACGTAAAATCGATCAGTCCGAAAATTTCTCAATAATATGCTTGCGTATTATTAGGATCATGTGATACAATTCCTAATGCATGTGAAATTTTGATGCACTGGAGAGGTACCGAAGCGGTCATAACGGGGCGGTCTTGAAAACCGTTAGGGTGCAAGCCCACATGGGTTCGAATCCCATCCTCTCCGCCATATCCTTTTAAACTAATGAATTGCAGATAGAAGCCGTCTTCTCCGGAAGGCGGCTTTTTTGTACTCTTCTGCCCCTCCAAATATCTGAATATGGCTGGTAGTGGAGTGAGTGATCAGCTAGCAGGAATAAAAAAACCCATTTCTCCGCAATGTATTAGGGAAGGAGGGTGATTATAACAATGAACCGAGAAATGCAATTGGACCAGAATAGTCTGTTATCGGCGTGGCAAGAACGATTGCCTGCTCTGATGGACAACGGGGACAGCTTTAGCCTGCAGGGGGATGCAGCAGACCCGAAGAGTCTGTTGATTCATTTTAACGCTGCCGGCCATCAGGCCTATTCCCTTGATTTCCGTTGTACCTATGTAGACAGCCGGGAGGTTGCCGTAGATTTGATTGATGTGGAGCAGGGAGGGCGCCATACTGACGAACGTACTGATGCCGTACAACAGCTCGCCCAGCAATATACAAGACAGATTCATGAGTGCGCCCAGGCGCTGCAGAATCTGACCAATCCATAGGAGGAATAGTGAGATGAGCAAACCCAAAAGTATGCCGGTTCCCGGCGTAGAGACTAACCATGAGCATAGGGAGGAGCATCACTCCTCCGGGCCTAAGCCGTTATCCGGTTCTAAAAAGGTAAAGCAGGCTAACCATGTGGATCACCACAACCGGCAGGGATAAGATTGAAACCAGAGACACGAATGAAACGTACTGTTTCTCATATTTGTGAAATGGTTTATCATTAGGAGGGGTAATAATTTCTTTACATGGGAGAGGAGAACAATAATGATTAAAAAATGGGGGTTGTCTGCTGCTGCATTGCTGCTTACAGCTGCAGTGATTTTGCCCGGATGTGCCAGTAAAGAACAGGCGCCTAAGGAGGCGCTGAAGTCGGCTGCAACCAAAGCCATGACAATGACTTCTTATGAAATGCAGAGCAAGCTCACAGTGAATAATCTGACTATTGATGCACCTGCAGGGGAAACCGATGGAACTACGGGCATGGTGCTAAATATGCTGAAGAATGCGGATATTTCCGTGAACGGAGTTTATCAGGCCGATCCGAGGCAGACTGAATTAACGCTGGTGCTGAACCTGAAGGGCGATATGGCCATGACCTTCAATATCCCGATGGTGATGACCGGGGAAACTCTGTATGTCAAAATACCTTCAATTCCGCTCTTACCGCTTCCAGAGACGATTGTAGGCAAGTTCCTGAAGATGGATCTGAAGGATTTAGCGGAACAGGAAGGTGTAGAGTTCAACCCTGATTCCCTGGATACTAAGAAAGCGCAGGATCTCACCAATGAAGTGCTGAGCACGCTCCTGGGTGAGTATGATGAAGAGACCTATTTTTCAGACGTGAAGCCTAAGGATGCTGCATTGCCTGAGGGTGTAGAAGCCAACCAGGTTGTCCGGTTCCAGGTGACTAATAATAACGTCAAAGAAGCGATCACAATTCTTGTAAATAATGCATTGCCTAAGATTATTGATATCCTGAGTAAAGAAGAATACAAAGAAATGCTGCAAATTGACCAGGCTGATCTGGCCAAAGCCAAGGAAGAGCTGCAATCCAGCGAGACCCGGGCAGAATTCGATAAAGATTTGGCGGACCTGGGCAACTATCTTACAGTTAACAAATTCCAGATGAACACTGCAGTCAACAAGGATGATTTCCCGGTGTATCAGGATCTGCTGATGGACATTGTGGTTAAGGATCCGGAGCAAGGCCAGAATGTCAGCTTGTCACTAACCGGAAGCAATCAATACAGTAAGATTAATGAGAAACCAACCTTCACGATTGGTATACCTGAGGGTGAGAATGTTATTACAATGGAAGAGCTGCAGCAGCAGTTTGGCGGAATGAGCACTTACTAATCTTTTAAAATGAGAAAAACCTGCAGAATGCGAATCGCTCGCACTTCTGCAGGTTTTTTTGCGTGTTAAGGTCGGTCTTTTTCCGCAAGGAAATCGTCTGCCAGGATGGCATAGATCCGGTGATCCTGCCATTCCCCGTTGATCTTAAGGTAGCGGCGGGCGACACCTTCAGCCTGAAATCCGTTTTTCTCCAGCACCCGGCGTGAGGCATCATTATGAAGCAGGATAGCTGCCTGCACCCTATGAAGTGCAAGGGCCCGAAAAGAATAGTCCAGAATAAGCCTGGCGGCAGCAGTTGTATAACCCTTGCCCTGGACGGTATGATCTATAAAATAGCCGAGGTCGCCATATTGGGCTACACCGCGTACGATATTGTTGATAGTGATCTGTCCGGCCAGTTGCCCGTCCAGCAGGAAGATACCAAACATGTAAGCCCTGTCCTGGTCTGCATCATTCATACGCTGGCTGATCAGCAGTTCCTGGCTTTCAAGTGTAAAATAATCGGCTTCACGCAGCGGTTCAAACGGCTGGTGATGTTCCCTGTTGCGCAGACGCAGCTGGAGCAGATCATTTGCGTCCTGTTTCTGCAGCAGGGCAAGGTAGATGCCCTGAGCATTATTGTAAAGCTTAAATGACATGTTGATCCTCCTTTTATCCGCACATAGCAGCGTTCATGATGGACATTTATAACCTTTTGTACAAAATGGACTAGAGCTTCGACGGCCTCTGCCGCAACCGACGGAAGAATGAAGTCAGCAGCTCTGCGCATTCTTCCTGCAGAACACCTTGAATAACCTCGGTCCGGTGGTTGAATCTCGGTTCCTCCAGCAGATTCATAAGTGTGCCGGCGCAGCCCGCCTTGGGATCTGTGGTGCCGTAGACAGTTAGCGGCAGCCGGGACTGAACCATCGCCCCTGCGCACATGGGGCAGGGCTCCAGCGTCACATACAGCTGGCAGTCAAGCAGTCTCCAGGAATTCAGCGCTGTGCTGGCTTCCCGGATGGCCACCATTTCGGCATGTGCAGTAGAGTCCAGCGTAGTTTCCCGCAGATTGTAGCCGCGTCCGATAATCTCGCCGTGACGTACAACCACTGCGCCGATGGGCACCTCGCCCAGGCCTTCAGCTTTTCGGGCTTCCGCAATGGCCTCTCTCATCCATAATTCATGAACCGCCAGCTCTTCTGCCGACAGTTCACAGGTTTGAATATTCAAGCTCATCTTCCCTTCTAATAACCCTCTTTGTACAACGAACAAATATTCGTTCTTAACAAATTGTGCATAACTCTGTGGATAACCGCCGACTTATACACAATATTGTGCACACCGCCATTTAATAAATTGTTTATATGTGAATAGCCTGTGGATGGTTTTCACCTTTTCTTCTTGCTATTGTAGAGAAACCGTCTTTAAAATTCAATGTTTTATAGAGGAGAGCGAGATTTGAAATGTCTTTTCAAATGGTTAGGCAAAAGGTATGATATTCATGAACACTCCGCTTGATTTTTTTACCAGCGGATAAGAGGTGAAAAAACAGCTTGTCCATAAAAACTAAATTATCAGCTATTATTTTTGGTTCGGTATTGTTAATCCTGGCGCTCAATATAACGCTGAACCTTTATACAGCCCGCAGTAACCTGCGTAGTGAAAGCGAAAATAATATGAAGATGACCGCTATGCAGATCGCGGTCTCCGTTGAGCAAAGCAGCTACAGCTCCAATTATGTACAGCAACAAATGGCCCAGAATCTTCGGCTGGCTGCCATACTTGCCGCTGAGGAGCTTGATCCGGATATTAAGAATGTGAATAACAACCAGCTGAAGAGGCTGGCAAAAAAGCTTGGTGTGTCTAATATTTCACTTCTTGTCAAAACTGATGATGACATTGTAGTCGCTAAATCCTCCGATCCTGCCGAGCTTGAGCTGTCTACCAGGGGCATGGAATATTGGTATGTAGCTTTGCTTGAGCTGTTTGCAGGTCAAAGAGTATCGGTTAGGCAGGGCCAGACCCTTGAGAATTTCTGGTCAGGGCCTTTTGAGTTCTCTACCTCCACTCCCAAGTACATTGAGAAATGGGGATATTACCGCGATCCGTCGAGAAACTATATCATCGATCCTTATATCCGCAGTACGGCAGTGAGTGACTATGTGAGAATTATGGAGCCCGAGGAACTCATCAAGCGCTCTAAGGAGATCAATTCGGGACTTTTGGAGATCACAGGAATTAACCCCAAAAGCTTTGCTTCGGAGAGCATGCAGCCTGATGGCTCCGACAGTGTCAATTATAAGCTGCAAAACCGTCCGATTCAGTATGGGACCTATATGTATGGTAACGTTGAAGAAGATAGGGTGGCGATCATGGCGGCGCTGAGCAAGGATGCCCCAGTTACACTGGATACAGAAGCGCTGGGCAAAAGAGTGCTCAAAAGCTTTATCCCGATTAGCCAATCCGGCATCGATGACTATGTTATATGTGTGGTAATGGATTATTCGGTAATCTCTTCGGTAATCAAGAAGGAGCTGGTTAATAATATTACGACCTCGGTGCTGCTGTTAGTCATCTTTTTCATATGCAGCTATGCACTGGCTGGAATTGTCACCCGTCCTATTAAGGATATCCTGCGAAAGGTCAGTGATGTTGCTATTGGCAAGTTTGAGTCCCCGCTGGATGTAGACAGCCGTGACGAGCTGGGACAGCTGGCCAGCCGGATCAATGCCATGACCTCACACCTGCTTCAGCACACGAATCAGCTGGGCAAGACGCTCGAAGAGAACAGGGCGGTTAAAGAGCATCTGGAGTCGGTGATCAACGGCACCTCGGATGCGATCCACACCGTAGACATGGAGGGCCGGATCACTAGCACCAACAGGGCTTTTGAAGAGCTGTACGGCTGGAATGCGGCTGATGCACAAATTAAGATGCCTTATCTGGTGCCGGCTACGGCGCAGAAGCAGGAAGAAGCGAGGCTGCAGGAGCTGAAGAATGGAGCTGTTCTGCCACCGATAGAGACGTTCAGACTCAAGCGCGACGGATCGATTGTGGAGGTCAGCGTAAGTACCTCGGTCATTCGTGATGAAGATGGCCGTCCGCAATCGTTTGTACATGTCTCCAGGGACATGACCGAACGCAACCGGATTGAAGAACTGCTGAGACGCTCTGAAAAACTGACTACTGTTGGCCAGCTTGCGGCTGGGGTAGCCCATGAAATCCGTAATCCGCTTACGACGCTCCGCGGATTTCTGCAGCTCCAGAAAGAGAAGAGCCTTCTCATACCGCTCCATATTGATCTGATGCTCTCAGAGCTGGAACGGATTAATATGATTGTGAGTGAATTTCTGATTCTGGCCAAGCCGCAGGCTGTCCACTTCCAGGAGAAGGATGTACGCTATATTCTGAATGATGTTATTTCTCTGCTGGGCAGTCAAGCCCATCTCTTCGGGATCGAATTTGAGTCGCAGTTCTCTGAGCAGCCTGCAAAGGTACATTGTGAGGAGAACCAGTTGAAGCAGGTATTTATAAATATCGTTAAAAATGCAATTGAAGCTATGCCTGAAGGCGGAACAATCACCGTTAAGCAGCAGACGGATGAGAATTCTGTTATCATTGTACTCTCGGACGAAGGCGAGGGAATCCCTGAGGATATGCTGCCTAAGCTGGGTGAGCCTTTCTTTACGAATAAGGAGACAGGAACAGGACTCGGGCTGATGGTCAGCCAGCGGATTATCCAGGCCCATAAAGGCAGTATGGAAATTCGCAGTGAATATGGCAGCGGGGCTGAAATTACAATTATACTGCCTGCAGCACATGAGCCGGAGCCCCAGTCAAGGATTGATTAAAGAACGGAGTGAAGACAGAAGTGAGAATTAATAAATTCATCAGTGAGACAGGATACTGTTCACGCCGTGAAGCAGACAAGCTGGTTGAGAGCGGAAGGGTGACCATCAACGGAGAGCGTGCTGTGCTGGGCAGCCAGGCCTCAACGGGTGATAAGGTCCTGATCGATGGGAAAGTGCTTGAAACGGGCAGTAAGGTCGTTTATATCGCTCTAAATAAACCGGTGGGTATCACCTCCACCACAGAAGCCCATATTCAGGGCAATATCGTTGATTTTGTCGGACATCATGAACGTATTTTTCCAATAGGCCGGCTCGATAAAGATTCGGAAGGCCTAATTCTGCTTACTAATGACGGCGATATCGTCAATAAAATATTGCGTGCTGAAGGTAAACATGAGAAGGAATATGTTGTAACGGTAGACAGACCGGTTACACCGTCCTTTATCACAGGGATGTCGAGTGGAGTCAAGATCCTTGGCGGCAAGACGCTTCCCTGTGAAGTGACACGGATAAGCGAGCGGGTGTTCCGCATCATTCTGACCGAAGGCAAGAACCGGCAAATCCGCCGTATGTGCAGTGCCTTTGGTTATGAGGTTAGACGCCTCCAGCGTATCCGTGTTATGAACATTCGCCTGGGCGCCTTGCAAACTGGCGAATGGCGCGAATTATCTGCACAGGAGAAGCAGGAGCTGGGAGTCATGCTGAATTATCAACTACAGTAGCTGCCAGGAAATTGGGCACATTAGCACAAATAAAGAGCTGTTCTTGTGGGGGAGACCCGAAGAACAGCTCTTTATTTGCATATTGGCACTTATTTGCCGGAAGGAGCAACAGTTGTAGTATTCGCTGCCTCCTGATATTTACGAAGGATGGAGACCTCTACGCGGCGGTTTTTGGCCCGTCCGGCGGCTGTAGTATTAGGGGCAATCGGATGATATTCCCCGTAACCGATCGGACTGAACTTGACGGGATTCAGGTTCGGGTTCAGCAGCAGGATTTTCATGAAATGAAGAGCACGGTCTACACTGAGATCCCAGTTGGACGAGTAGCTGCTGTTGGAAATCGGAATGTTATCCGTATGTCCCTGCACCAGTACATCGTAATCGGGAAATTGCTGCAGCATGCTTGATATCGATTTAGCCAGCTGGCGTGAGTCATCCTTAACCTCAGCCTGTCCGGACGCGAACAGGGCGTTGTCGCTGATCGTAATCATCAGCTGTGATTGATTCAGCTTGGTGCTGAGCAGATCGCTAAGCCCGTTTTTATCAATATACTGATCGAACTGCTTCTTCAGCTTCTCGAGATCCTCTTGCTCCTGTTTACGCAGCTTAGCAATATCGGATTCTCCAGTATTTTCGGCAACCACATTGTCCATCTTATCATTCTTGCCCTGATCGAGCTGGGACTTAGTAGGGGTCGCTGATCGCTGGTCGAGAATGCCTGTCCCGCCGTTCAGCGCGTTGCTGAAGGCCTGACTCATTTCTTCAAATTTCTTGGCATCTGTAGCACTCATGGCGTACATAACGAGGAACAGGGCGACCAGCAGTGTCATTAAGTCAGAATAGGGCAATAGCCAGGATTCGTCGGCATGCTCTTCGTGTTCTTCATGTCTAGTCTTTTTGCTCACTCGAGCCGCCCTCCTTACTGCTTAGCTTGGCACGCTCCGAAGGAGTCAGGAAGACAGACAGTTTCTGATTAATAGCGATGGTCGAAACCCCTGATTGGATGGACAGTAGCCCCTCCACCATCATCAGCCGGATTTGAATTTCTTTCTTGGAGATTCGCTTGAGCTTGTTAGACATCGGGTGCCACAATACATAACCGGTGAATATCCCGAGCAGAGTAGCTATAAATGCACCCGCGATCGCGTGGGCCAGAATTTCCATATCACTCATATCCGCAAGTGCGGCAATCAAGCCGATAACGGCCCCGAGTACACCAAGTGTTGGAGCGTACATACCCGCCTGGGAGAAGATAAGCGCTCCGGCTTTATGTCTGTCTTCGGTAGCATGGATATCTTCCATCAAAACATCACGGACAAATTCCTGATCGTTGCCGTCGATAATCATGCGCATCCCGTTTCTCAGAAAATCGTCTTCGATTTCGTCTACTTTGGATTCAAGCGCGAGCAATCCTTCACGCCGGGTAATGGAGGCCCATTCCATAAATAAAGTGATCAGATCGGACTTCTGCACCATTTTCTGCTGAATAAAGAGCAGCTTGAACAATTTGGGAATACTTTTGATTTCCGACATGGGAAAGGCCATAAAAATTGAGGCTGTTGTACCGAGAAAAATGATGAGATAAGCTGCGGGAGTGTTCAAGCTGGTAAGCGGAGCATGCTTGAGCACCATTCCATAAAGGACTGCAATCAGACCAAAGACCAAACCGAGTATTGTTGAAATTTCCATTTATGCACCTCGTCCATGAGAATTAAGAAGTGATCCGTTATAACCGCATATATCATCCTTGAACAGCGGCGGGACACCCTGTGTGTAATAAAATCTCGTATATTCTTATTTATCGTCAGCATTCCCTTTTTTGTGAAGTCATTTTTTCGGCTATAATGGGTAAGGTAAGTTATTATTCATCTGTGGAGAAAACGGAGTGATAGACGTGGGTGTGAAGCACGGAAGAGATTACAGTGAGATTTTAAATGAACTGACGGAAGCCGTTGGGCGTATTTCCGACGGGTATCTATTCTTTGAAATGGAGCCGGACGAATGGCAGGAGCTGCCGCAGGAATCAAAGATGGAAGTATGGGAAGCGCTGGCAGAGGATCTGTTTTATGCGCTTGGCAATGAGCCTATGATTCAGGTGGGCAGCGGTGTTGTGATCTACGATAAGGAGACGCACCGGATCAACATTTTGCTTGGTGAAGAAGATTTGGCTTCAGTAGTTCTTGTCTAGAATGGCTGCGGCGGCAGGCAGCAAGTTTGCCCGGCGGCTGCGGCACGTGGTAAAATTGAGGCTGACGAGTGCTATTTGCCGGGAATTGAGAATACATTAAACCGAAAAAAAGCCTTCATCCTGGCGCATCCCTTGGTCTTTTAGAAGCTGAGGGATGTTTTGTTTAAGGCTTCATAGAGTAGGTAAAGAACTGGGCTGTACGGACTTTACTGCTAATTTAGTAAGGGAGGAAGCAAATTGGAATTTACAGAGGAAGAACTGCGTGAGCAAATAAGTAAGCTGGAGGGGTGGAAGCTGGAGCAGGAGGGTGTGGTGCGCAAATATATGTTCAACGAATATATGAAGGGCATTGCCTTTGTGGATGAAGTAGCCGCCATATCTGAGGCTTTTGATCATCATCCGCATATTACCATTGACTACAAGACTGTGATCCTGCGCTTATCGGCAAAAGAAGAGAGCGGCCTCGGAGCGCTTGATTTCCGCCAGGCCCATGAATTTAATGAAGCCTTTGAGAAAAACCGCTAGGACACTGTTCAATATATTGCATATAAAAATGCCCGTGTTAAGGATAATACGTTTATCCTCACACGGGCATTTTGTATTATGGGCTGGTTACTTCTTCTCTGCAAGCCAAAGGGCGACGTTTGCGATTTCCTCAGGAGCCAGCTTATCCTTAAAGGAAGGCATTTGCCCGCGTCCCCTGGAGACAATACTGTAGATGCCCTCAGCATCGTGTTCGCTGCCCTCATGCTGCAGACTCGGTCCTACATTACCCTGAAGCTGATCGCCATGGCAAGAAATACAATTGGCTGTAACGATTGCTTCTGCACTTGCGGCATCCAGTGTGACTTGCGGCATCGTCGGCTTGCTTTCTTCTGCGACCTCTGCTTTGCCTGGCAGTGTGAACAAGAGCACTACCGCAAAGGCGCAGGCGGCGAAAAACAAACCGCTCATGATCCATTTCTGCATCTCCATCCGTCCCCTCCATGTAAGCTGCTTTCTTCATTATACCGAATGGTTAAGCGTTGTCATAGAGTTTGTGTCAAAAAAAGGAACGATTTTCACTGCATAATTTAAAAGTTGCCTGTATTCGGTGCTATTTATCATAGACCATGCAATAAAAAGGCCTATCGCCACTTGGTGTGCGGCGTTCATACGTGTCAGTGATGGTGAAGCCGCATTTCTGGTATGTTCGAATAGCCCGCTGATTCCAGGTCAACACCTCCAGATCGATTTCCCGTTCCGGGTAACGCTTCAGGGCAGCCTGTACAATGGCTTCCATGAACAGATGGCCCATTCCGTGACCGCACAAGTCCGGCCGCATGCCGATGCCGAGCCTGACCACCCCCTCCATCGGAAACAGCTGTGCGAAGCCGCAAAGGCTTCGTTGCTCATTCACTACGGATACATACTGTTGACTGCGCAAAACCGGATCTCCGAATTCAATGCCGAGCGCCTGCATTTGCTCCCAGGGCATCCATCCGTAGATATTGTAGGGCGGCTTGTAATTCCACTCACAAATATTCTCGGCATGGCTGGACTCCATAGGAACAACATGAAAGGTAACAGGGGAACTGATCATAATGGCACAGGCCTCCTTTCAAGAGGACAATACTCTATCCCTATACTTAATTATATACAAAACAGGCACCAGTCAACTCAGCTATTTTTCAAAAACAGGAGAAACTTGACAAACACAAAAAAATATTTTATGAAATGGCTTAAATTGAGGGGAATAGGTGTTTTACAGATGAGGGGAGGGGTAAGTAATTTTATAGACAAAAAAAAGGCCTTTCCCAAGATTTCGGCAAAAATCCTGGAAAAGCGCCTCTCTCATAACCTTTTATTGCACATCGTCATTATCTTGCGAATCTGTTGCTACAGTCTGATAAGCATCCGTACTCATGATGCGTTTGGCGCCAACGTAGCGGTTGACGTAGTAGCTGTCACTCAGCGAGCTGATGGTTACGCCGCGAGAGGATGAAGCGTGTGCGAATTTGCCATCACCGACATAAATGCCTACATGGGATACACCACGGCCGCTTGTATTAAAGAATACAAGATCGCCTTCCCGCAGATTGTCACGGGAGATGGCAGTGCCCATCTGGTATTGGGAGCCGGATTGATGCGGCAGGTTAATGCCGATCTTGTCAAATACGTACATGGTAAATCCGGAGCAATCAAAGCCGTTTGTCGATACACCGCCGGATACGTATTTGGTTCCGATGGTTTTATCGATGACTTTATCCATTTTGGAATCGGCGAAAGCGCTTCCTGCTCCAATGGTAAGAATGATAGAAAAACTTAATAATGCGGCTGCTAACTTCTTCTTCAAAAGTAAATACCCCTTCCAAATGCCTACGAGGTTAGCTTAAGGGTTCGGTTGAAGGTCCCCTATGACCCCTCTGTGAATAGGAGGTCAATTCACCCAAAAATTGGTTCCCCCGTTTCCCTTGTGAACAAGGGAACTCGGCACGACTGTTGATTAGGATTAGCTGATCAATCAATATGACAAAACTTTTGTAAAACCCATCTGAATAATTACAAAAATGTTACTATAAGTTCACTGCGATAATTGTAACAAAGACAGAGCCAGTTGGCAATCACTTAAAACATATTAATGCATATTATTTGCACTTTTTAAGAGTCATATCTGCTAAAAAGGGCGCATATTTAAGCCTGGCGTAAGCTATTCCTCAGAATAGGTTGGGGTTTTTAGTAAAAAGGTGTTTCATGGATCCTAAATCTGTGTAAAAGGTAGAATAAGGAAATAAAAAGGAAAGACCCGGAAATGATTACGGCAATAATCAGTTTCCAGGCCTGTATAAGTTACAATTAGTTGTTAGAGGCGGAATTGAGGAGAAGAATCAATCGTAAGCGACAGCCTGGTAAGCTGTTGTGCTCATGACTCGTTTGGCGCCAACGTAGCGGTTGGCCCAGTAAGAATTGCTCATTGAAGTGATAGTGACGCCCCGGGAACTGGATGATTGTGCAAACTTCCCGTTTCCGACATAAATGCCGACATGGGATACCCCACTGCCCAAGGTATTGAAGAATACAAGGTCGCCGGACCGGAGATTACTCTTGGAAACGGCGGTTCCTACGCTGAATTGCGCTTTAGAAGTGCGCGGCAGGGTAAGGCCGACGTTCTTAAATACGTATTTGGTGAATCCAGAACAATCGAAGCCGGCAGTGCTTGTGCCCCCGGTTTTATACGACGTTCCCAGCGTTTTTGTAATTACAGTATCCATTTTGGAGTCGGCAAACGCGCTTCCTGCCCCCAGTGTGAATACCATCACAAGACCTAGCGCTGCTGCGGTGCATTTCTTTTTTAAATTGGTGCGGGAAATATTGTGACTTTTCAAAAGATGTACTCCTTCCAAGGCCTGCGAGGTTAGCTTAAGGATTCGGTAGAAGGTTCCCCTATGACCCCTCTAAAGCGAGATCAATTCACCCAAAATATGGTTCCCCCACTTCCCGGTGCTGGGAATTTGGCGATTTATGCACCAGAACAGTGACTGCGTATCGACAATGTTGAAGTGATTAAGGTACATACATTTTGTCAAAATAGTTTCAAAAGATTACAAAGTTGTTACCAGTGCTACAGGCATCATTGTATCAAAGGTTTTATAGTTTTGCAAATCCCCCGAAACCTTCACTGAAATCTCCAAGTAACGGGCAAAAGAGTCACACCCCTGTGTCAGGGACAGTGACTCTTTTAATATGCCGATTTAACAGCCGAATTATTGTGGGAATGTTTTACTGCTCCACAGATGGTATTGTGCAGCGATTCCCCACATTTTGAACAGCGTAGAGGGGAGCGGTGAGAATTGCCGGAACAGCAGGGCTGACATACCGGGGCACAGCAGTGAGGTTGTAAAACCCAGCAAAAGGGTAACCAGTCCGCCGGAACCAAGCAGGAGGGAAGCGCCGGTAGAGGGAAGCAGCACCTTCAGACAAGCCAGCACTGCGGAGAACATACCGGTTCCGGCGGTGTAGCCGAACTGCATGTACAACAGAACTATGCGGATGCAGTACATATAGAGCAGCCAGGCGAGCAGATACGGAACCAGCCTCAGCAGCAGCCTGTAGTCAAAAATACCGCTTAACAGCAGTGTGTACATTTTGGGCAACAGCCAATAGAGCGGCAGCGCTGAGAGAAACCATTCGGACAGGCTGAATACCAGTACCGGCAGCCCGTAAAGCTTCATTCCGGGAAAAAAGAACAGTCCGCGTTCTCCTATACGTTCCTGATGCAGCTCATGCAGCAGTCCGGCACGGATGAACGGGGAGAGCAGCAGCCGCAGCGCGGATAATGACAATAGCATCCAGAGCCAGCGCTGGACACCGGGATCGCCGCTGAGCGCGAACTGACCCTCGATATAATACAACAGCCTCCCGATACCGCTGCCTCCGGTGTGGATATCAGGATAACGCAGAAGCACCGGGATGATAGCTGACCTGATGAACCTGTACAAAAAATAGCCCCATAGCAGCCGGTAGATAAATAGCAGAATCAGGATATAAAATTGCTCCTTCATGCTGATCCAGCCGCGCGATATCGCTCTTTTCACAATCCTTCACCTCACCAGACAAGAGTTCCGAGCAGAGTTTCAAGCAGTTTGGTTGATACCAGCGTCCAGCGGGAGAGTGTCTTCGGCGCAAGCTCCGCCAGCATGAAATTATTAAGGTGCTTGCTCTCCAGGAGAATGGAGTGGTCAGGATCAATTTCTACAGACATAAGAGGCGCTTTGTAGGATAGCTGAAAATTGGCCGCCTTCTGCCCGTCATTCCAAATTTTCCGTACTGTGTATCCGTCTGAAAAGGTGAATTTTATGGGTACATCAGCATACTGGCTGCCTTTGTTGCTCACCTTTACCATGAATTTATAGCGGCCGTCCTCTCCCTCTGCGCTACTCTTGGCGATGCCGGTTTTTATATTGTCTACTGAGAAATCGGGAGACCCGCCGCTATATACATATTGGTCGAAATAAGCTTGCCATGATTTTTGGGTTACCTTCTCTACGATCTTTTGGAAATCCTCTGTAGAAGGGTGATGAAACCTGTACTTGCGGGCATACGCCAGCATAATAGTATCCATAGTCTTGGTTCCGGTCTGCCGTTCGATATCCTTAAGCACCAGCTTGCCGCGGATGTACACATTGCGGGTATAACCGTCAGCGGTAGTGTATTTCCAGGTTTCCAGATTAAGCGGCTGCGAGGTAGACACGAGACTGGCCTGCAGGGCGATATTGGAGGAGACGCCGTATTCCTGCTCCATCAGGCGGTCTTCCGCGTAGGAGGTGAAGCTTTCATCCAGCCAGGCCTCTTCAAACTCGTTGTTCGCCACCATGCCGTAAAAATATTGATGGCCAATCTCATGGATGACAGTGCGCTCCAGCGAGGTGCCGGGTGAGCTTTCGGCTGCACCGAAGGCGGTAATGAGCGTCGGATACTCCATTCCGCCAGCACCATTCCCCTCTTTGGGCGGTACGATAATCGATAATGTGGAATAAGGGTATGGCCCGTACCATTTGCTGAAAGCGGTCAACGCGGCCTTGGCGGCCTGGAAATAACGCTCCTTAAGATCCTTGTGCAGCGGGTCCAGATATAGCTTGATCCGTACACCTGGTACATTCGGTGCGGAGAAGGCCTCCTCAGCAACCACGAAATCCGGGGAAGCGGCCCAGGCGAAGTCGTGAACATCATCTGCATAAAATTGATAGATCTTCCGGTCCTGCTTGATTTGGGCAGCCTTTACCGGAAAGCCGGTCGCCCCAACGGTGTAGTTTGCGGGGACTGAAATGGTAACGTTGTAAATACCGAAATCGCTGTAAAATTCGGAAGTGCCATGGTACTGGTGTAAATCCCAGCCTTCCGCCTTTACTCCCCTAGTCCCCTTAGGCTCGTAAACGCTTAGCTTGGGAAACCACTGTCCTGCCATTACAAAGTTTCCGGCAGTTCCCATGCGGGCGAATATTTTTGGAAGCTTGACCTCAAACCGGATTTTGAGGGTTACGCTTTCTCCGCCGTTCACCGGCTGGGGAAGATGCACCTTCACAAGCGTCTTGTCGTTTACATTTCCGTCATCGGGCTGCACATACTGCAGACGCTGCATTAGTGAGACTCCTTCGGTGGTCCGCAGGTCGGTAATGGCCATGCTGCCGAATCCGTCCGCTGGCATTGTGTCCCCGCGCAGCTCTCCTCCGGATTCCTTCATAAACGTAGTTTTTTCAGAAGCAAAGGCATTGGGATAGAGATGAAAGTAGAGCTCTTGTACGGGCTTTAGACCCGGGTGGGTCCAGGTTACCGTCTCGGAGGCCTCAAGTAGGGCTGTATCCGGGATCAGCCGAACATCGATATGGTACTCGGCAACACGCTGGCTTAAGGCCTCAGAAACCGGAAGCGGCTTACTCTCGGGAAGATGTGGCTGCGTTGCTTTGGACTGAGGCGCAGCAGCGGGGGACTTGGCCGCTTTTGGCGCAGCAGCGGACAGAGCGGCAGGGCTGTGCCCTGAAAGGACCCATATGGCGCCTCCCAGCAGGGTGAGGGCGGCCAGGGTCGCAGTACGGAAAATTTGGAATGACGGGCAGAAGGCGGCCAATTTTCAGCTATCCTACAAAGCGCCTCTTATGTCTGTAGAAATTGATCCTGACCACTCCATTCTCCTGGAGAGCAAGCACCTTA
>CAKMKL010000271.1 GCA_927443375.1 uncultured Paenibacillus sp.
CTGGTTGAAATGGAAGTTCGCGACCTGCTGAGCGAATACGACTTCCCAGGCGATGATACTCCAATCATCCGTGGATCTGCTCGTGAAGCTCTGCAAAACCCTGATGGCGACTATGCACAGAAGATCGTTGAAATGTTCGAAACGATCGACACGTACATCCCGCTTCCAGAACGTCAAACTGACAAACCATTCTTGATGCCTGTCGAAGACGTATTCTCCATCACTGGCCGCGGTACTGTGGCAACTGGTCGCGTAGAACGCGGAACAGTTAAAGTCGGAGAAGAAATCGAAATCGTTGGTATTCACGAAGAAAAGAAAAAATCCGTTGTTACAGGCGTTGAAATGTTCCGTAAATTGCTCGATTCCGCACAAGCGGGCGACAACATCGGCGCATTGCTGCGTGGTGTAGACCGTAACATGATCGAGCGTGGCCAAGTTTTGGCTAAGCCGAACTCCGTTAACCCACACACTGAGTTCACTGCTCAGATCTACGTTCTGACTAAAGAAGAAGGCGGACGTCACAAACCATTCTTCACTGGTTACCGTCCACAGTTCTACTTCCGTACAACTGACGTAACAGGTATCATCAACCTGCCAGAAGGTACTGAAATGGTTATGCCTGGTGACAACATCACTGTAACTGTTTCCCTGATCTCCCCAATCGCGATTGAAGAAGGTACTAAATTCTCCATTCGTGAAGGCGGACGTACAGTTGGAGCAGGTTCCGTAGCTTCCATCCAAAAATAATTCGATTCTATCCGTTAGGATAGCTCGAGTCATAAGAGCAGGAGTTCTTCTTCGGAAGAGCTCCTGTTTTTTTGTATACAAAAACTCTATGCACAGAGGATATCCTCTGTGCATAGAGTTTTAATAGCTAGATCTTATTAGATCTCTTTAGCGTAGGCCGGGCTGGGCAGCTTGGAAATTACGACATGAAGACTCGCAGGGGAAGTACTGGTATTATGGTAGGCGAAGGAATCATCCTCAGCAACGTGGATAACTTCCTCTTCGCTGAATTCCTGGGCTACATCATTTACTGTGATGGTGCCGCTCCCTTTTAGAGCATAGATATAGACATCTGCACCGGGGTGCTTATGAACAGGTAACTGCTGGCCAGGCATAAAATTAAGGACGAAGACAACGCTATCCCCTTTTTGAAACAGTATTTTTTTGGTGAACCGATCTTCTTGATAATGTATGGCTTCAGTTATCATTTTCTTTTCCATATCTATATACCCTCTTTCATTAAATATTCCCATACGGGATTAGAGTTTTACTTCATATTCACAATGTTCATGTCCGGTAGCATTACACTTTACTTCCTTAACACTAACTCGGTGACCCATGATTTTAGTTAGTGCTCCCTCCAGAATTGCGCCTTCTAAATCGCAGATCATTTTCTCTTCCTCTAGTGTAGGCAATCCTTTGCAAAAACAGTCATCCACAGCAATATTGATCCTGGACTCATCTGAAAAAATAATACGCGGAATTCCAATTTTCAGTTCTTCAAATAGCTGCAGTAACTCATCCACACTGTTCACCGGCAGGCTTTCACCTATCTTTCGGCCTACAGTCAATGTAGTACCTTTACCGCCCATCGGCAAGCCCTGGTTTAGGCCAATGAGGCGTATGGTACGGAATAACTCTAATGGAACCATATTACCTAGTATTGCTCTATCCATCTTTTGCATGTCTTCAAATGTATATTGCAGCATAGACACATCCTCTCCTGAAAATTCTCTATAAGAGTATTTTGAAGGAAAATGAACCTAAAATCCTTGATACAGATCAAGTTTATTAAAATTATTGTGAGTGTTATCACTAGGTGGCTTCCAGATCCTTGATATGTTGTCATCAGGTTAATAGGAAGGAAAGTGTCATATGAATATGAATTGTAACACATGTCATAACAATCCGTGTGTACGGCAGGTACCTGTATTTCAGGGCTTGTCTGATCATGATCTGCATATAGTTGAGTCTATTATAGAATCTAATTATTATACAAAGGGGAATCTGGTATTTAGAGAGGGAGAGCAGTCCGAATCACTGTTTATAGTAAATAACGGTCTGATTAAACTGACTCAGAATAATACGGAAGGGAAGCAGCATGTTCTTCGCTTTCTTTTCCCCGGGGATTACTTTGGCCAATTTGCCTTGCTACATAATAAGAGGCATTATGCAACGGCAGAGGTGGTGGAGAGCGGACTTGTGTGCAGGATTCATCATAAAGATTTTCTACCCTTGATAGAAAAGAATGCGGCTCTTGCCTTCAGCTTCCTGATGTCAATGAGCAAACAGTTACAACAGGCCGATGAACTTGCGGGGTCGCTGCATATTTTAGAGGCGGAGAAGAGATTGGCAAGACTCCTGCTTCATCTATCCTCCAAAAACCAGCAGGAGCATGGAACCGAACCGGCATGGTCTCAGATTCATCTGCCAGCAGCAAAAAAAGATGTCGCAGCCATGATAGGAACAACACCTGAAACACTCAGCCGAAAGTTGAATAAGCTTGAAGCGATGGAGATTATAGAAGTCAGGAATAGGACCGTTATTATTTTGGATATCAAGACTCTCTATCAGATTGCAGAATTTATGGCATAGAAGTATTATTTATTTTGAGATAAAACGACAGTTTTCGACATATAACCGCCTATAACTCTTTTTATTCTACAAAATTCAACAAAAAACTACTTAAAATTCTTTACATTTCATATTCTCCTAGGTTAGAATGATTTTATATTATCGTTGTTAATATTTAGGAGTTTAGGGGAGTGGAAGTGTGGGGAAATGTCCTTTTTCTTTTATGCATGGTATTCAGTCACGTAATATTAATGAGGCAACTCCCGACAAGCGCTCCAAGGACAGCGAGAATCATACACCTGCTACTACGGCAACCGTTCATTCGCTCCACGGGCATGAAGAGTTGAATGAACAAATGCGGATGATTGACTTGACTGAAGAGGATCTGGATCTTTTACGGATGATGAAACCTGTTGTCGAACGTGAGATTAACTACATTACTGATCAATTCTACAATACGCTCCTTGGTGTTAATAAGCTGGAGAGTATCATTCTAGAGCACAGCAGCATTGAACGCCTCAAGGGAACTTTAAAACAACATATTATTGAAATCTTTGACGGCAAAGTGGATGAGCAATACATAGCTAAACGCTTGACGATTGCTAAAATTCACAAAAAAGTCGGTCTCGAGCCAAAATGGTATTTGTCTGCTTTTCAGAATCTGCAGAATGTATTTATTACGGTAATGTACAATGAAACGTATAAAGACAACGAGCGGTTAAAAGTAGTACAGACCGTAACCAAACTTCTGAATCTGGAACAGCAGCTGGTGCTCGAAGCTTATGAGAAGGAGAACATCCGGGAGAAGGAAGAACAATACCTTGTTGTTAAAAATGAACTGAAACAGAAAATCGCTGAGTTTAGCGGAGAGCTGATAGATTTGAGTATGGACACTAACGCGGCTGTAGAGCAGCTGGTGGCGAGCAGCAATGAAGTGAACAATTCGTTCCGCCGCACTGCATCCACCGCTCTTGGATCGCAGGAGATGGCTAAGGACGGACAGGGACATCTCGGCAGCCTCAACGGTCAGATTAATCTGATATATGAGAGTACGAATGAAATGGAACGATCGGTAAAGGAGCTAAGCAGCTCTTCTTTACAAATTCAGAAGATAGTGGCTGCTGTACAGGATATAGCCGATCAGACCAAAATTCTTTCTTTAAATGCTACAATAGAAGCCGCCCGTGCAGGTGAATATGGCAGAGGCTTCAGTGTCGTGGCCAGTGAAGTCAGCCGGCTTGCAGAAGACACCAAGAGCACCGTAGTACGTATCGGAGATTTAACCCAAAAATCCGCTGCGCTGACTAATCAGGTAGTCAAGGAAATCCGTAAGGTGCAGGAACTGACGAAAAGCGGAAAAGAGCAGTCCGTAGAGACGAGCAGACTGTTCAGTGAAATCGTGGATTCGATGCAGACTAGTACACAGGAAATAGTAACTGTTGAGGAAGAGATCAGAGTATTAATACATACTATTGAAGGAATTGGTGCTACAACAGCACAAACTGCGGCTTCGGCTGAGTATTTCAAGTCTGCAACAGATAATCTTTAGGCCGAAAATGGATAATTGTAATAGAAAAGAACAACGTATAAAAAAAATATGCGTTGTTTTTCATTTTTGCTTGCAAAGTATCC
>CAKMKL010000272.1 GCA_927443375.1 uncultured Paenibacillus sp.
CATTCATTCCGAGATAAGCAAATAAGGCAATTGGAATGCTGGTATGGAATACAGCTCGCCTGATTATCGGCTGGCTGTCCCGGCTGCTGTCCGGTTCTGAGGAGCCTGCACCTATCGAGGCAGTACCCTCGGCGGCGCCTCCGGAGCTTCCTCAGACCGAGGTTCATGAGCCTGGCCTCTTGTCGGTGATCTTTGAATTTATTTTCTATGGTATTGGAGCAGCTGTATTGCTTCTGGTGCTGTATTTGGGTTTGCGCTGGCTGTACCGGAATACAGGAGGTATCTTCCGCAGAGCGATCGATGCCCTCCTGTCCATGCTGCGCAGAGCGTCGCCGCAGGAGCATGCTGCTTTTCAGGATGAAGAGGAGAATATCTTCGCCTGGGAGAAGACCGTCCAGGACGTCCGGGAATACTGGCTGAACCGGCTGAAGCCGGGCAGCCGCAGGGACCGCTGGGAGTCAATGAACGGAAGCCGCGAGCGCATTCGCTGGCTATACCGTCATTGGTTAGGCGCCAAACAAGCCGAGGGCTATGAGGTTAAAGGCTTCCTGACACCATCGGAGACCGGGGAAGAAGTAAAGGAATGGGCCGGGAACAGGAAACATATGCGTAAGAGTGGCGGCAGCAGCGAAGTCTCCCCGGACGAACTGCTTCAACTATATAACAAAGCCAGGTATGGTAACGATGAAGCTTCCGGCAAGGACCTGGAGCAGCTCAAAAAGCAACTGAAGCTATGAATTCTGCGGAAGTGAGAGGAGCAGAGACATGGGGGAATATTTAAGCGGTGAAATGGCCAAGGCGGCAAAGGTGAACATTGAGACGCTGAGATATTATGAGAAGCACGGACTGCTTCCCGCACCGCAGCGTTCAGAATCGGGCTACCGTCTGTATAACGAAGAGACCCTGCAGAGGCTTCTATTTATCCAGAATGCCAAACGATGCGGATTTACACTTAAGGAAATCAAGAAAGCGCTGGTTAAATCTTCGGCAGGAAGCATCGGCATTGCTGATTTTGTGGCAGTCATTGAACGGAAAATGATTGCGATAGATGTAGAGATCGCTAAGCGGGAACAGACCAAGGCCATGCTCAGCCTGCTGAAAGGTGAACTTCAGGTGAAAGACAAACATCCGGGTGTCCGGGAGGTTCTGGGAATTCTTCAGATGGATTCTTAGTCCTTGAATTTGTAGTTTGGCGGTATGCTTGACTCCGTACTTAACTACAGGGTTTATGATGCAGGTATCAAACCTTGCAGGAGGAGATACACGAATGCCAACCCCAATCCATCAGCTTGAAGCAATCAAAACATTTTTGCGTCAAAACCGCAGTGCATCCGGTAAGTCGGCAGAGCAGATCCGCAGTGAAATGGAGGAAGCGGCAAGACAGCTTCCAAGATGTCCGGATATAAAGGCAGAACCTGTTAATATCGGAGAACTATATGGCGAGTGGGTCAGTATAGAAGGTATGACGGATGTTGCCGCAGAGAGTGCATTCCTCTACTTCCACGGAGGAGGTTTTATTGCAGGCACTTGCGAAATGTACCGCGATCTTGCAGCCCGGCTATCGGCAGCATGCGGTATAAAAGTATTGACCGTTGAATACCGGCTTGCACCGGAGCACCGGTATCCGGCAGCTAACGAAGATTGCCTGTCCGCCTTTTGCTGGCTGCTAGGGCAGGGGTTTTTGCCGGAAAATATTATTCTTGGCGGGGATTCGGTTGGTGCTACACTTGCGCTGATGACACTGATTTCGCTTAGAGATGCAGGAGAAGTAATGCCTGCCGCAGCCGTTCTGCTCTCTCCGCACAGTGATCTTGTTCATTTGGACGGAGAATCCTATACCAGCAGGGCCATGACGGACCCCACAGGTAGCCTTGAAGGGAACCAGAAGATTTTAGAAGATTATTTAGGCAGGTGTGAGGGAGATTTACCGGCACTGCTCTCCCCGCTGCGGCTTGATCTGCATGGTCTGCCTCCCATCCTGATTCAGGCGGGAGACCAGGAGGTTCTGCTGAGCGATGCCGAACGTCTGGCAGTTCAAATCCGGGCTGCGGGGTCTGAAGTGAAGCTGGAAATATGGGGGCAGATGTGGAGTGTCTTTCAATTCATGGCTGGCCTCCTGGTTGAGGGGGAGCGGGCCATTGTCAGCATCGGAGAATTTGTCAGAATAGTAAGCGCAGCAGCATCAAAGACAGCACGCCGGTAATTACCGTGCCCAGCAGGCTGCGCGTTTTAACCGCAACCCAGAAGGCAGGCAGCGCAGCGATCAGCTCCACATTCGTAGACAGAGCGGCAAACCGCCCTTCGTCAATGAACAGCTCTTGTGCAACCAGGGCAGACATGACGGCGATGGGCATGTAATTTAACCAGCGCATCCCCCATTCGGGAATAGTGATCCGGCTGAACAGCATGAGCGGGAGTACCCGCGGTATGAAGGTGACCAGCGCGGCACCGAGAATAATCAGGAATATATCCGGTCTTACTTCCATTTTTCTATCACGGCTCCAATCGTTGGGGCAATAACGGCTGCGGCAATGACACCGATGCTGGGGGACCACAATATAGATACACCGGCAGCAATGATCATAGCTATAAGGCCTGTAGCAATATCCAGTGCGTATTTGCTTCTGCTGATGAGGGTAAGCACTAGCAGGCCGATGAACATGGCTGGCAGGGCGAAGTCCAGTCCCCATTCTTCCGGACTTGAGATCCATTGCCCGAGAACTGCACCTGCGATGTTGGCAAGGAACCAATTCAAGTAGGCCGTGATGTTAAGTCCGTGCATCCATTTCTCACTGATTGCTTTTTTGGCGGCACTCTTCTGGATGGCGACACCAAACGTCTCATCCGTAAGCAGCGTACCAATCAGCAGATTCCTAAGAGGTGTCAGATGACGGAAGTAGGGCGATATGGCTGCACTAAGCAGCAGGTGCCGGAGATTAACGAGCAGGATCGTAATGATGATACTGGTGGCCGTACTTCCTGCGGCGATCATTCCCGCTGCTATAAACTGGGCAGAACCGGCATACAAAATAATCGATATTAATCCTATTTCAGCCAGTGAGAGTCCAGCAGTTTTTTCGACAACCCCGGCAGCAAATCCGATACTTAAGTAGCCTAATAGTGTCGGAATGCAATCTTTAACCCCTTGCCAAAAGCTGTCTTCGCTAACCCGGGCTGCAGAGAAATCAGCCTGTACGGATTCTGTCTTCATGAATCGGACTCCTTTCAGCCTGTCTTTGTTCACCGCGCTGCAGTACATGCAGATTATCTTAATATCTAACAATTTACGGCGGTTGGCAAGGGGGGATCTTCATATTTGAAAGCATATCGTCAATTATTTAGATAACCTTAAGGAAGATCCTGAATTGTTGGGCTGGGGAGTGTGGTTTGTATCTTTAATTGAAAATAACCAAGTTATTGGCGACATTGGATTTAAGGGAAAGCCTGATAGTCAAGGAACTGTAGAAGTTGGGTTTGGATTTATTCCGGAAATGCATAACAAGGGGATAGCTACTGAGTCAGTTGGAGCAATTATTGAATGGGCATTATCTTCTAGAAAAGTAAAAAAAATTGTGGCAGAGTGTCTTATCGATAACCTTCCTTCTATTAAAGTTCTAGAGAAATTAAAGATGACGAGAACTGGAATAACGAATGGAATGATTAATTGGGAAATACTAAATGATCCTAATTGTTAAACTATCGGCAGACATTAGTATAATAAAACAGCGACAATCAAGGATGTTAGTACAAAGTCCTTGGCTGTCGCTGTTTTATTATACTAATGTCTGCCGATAGTTTAACAATTAGGATCATTTAGTATTTCCCAATTAATCATTCCATTCGTTATTCCAGTTCTCGTCAT
>CAKMKL010000273.1 GCA_927443375.1 uncultured Paenibacillus sp.
ATATAAAAGGAAAGTGGTGAAACGTGTTGCCGGATAACAAAGATTACGGAGCATTGTCCGAAGGGGACTACTACATTCTGTTGTCCATGTAAACCCCGATGCAAGGCTATGGGATTATGCAGAACGTGAAGCTGCTGATCAAACAGAGCGTCGAACTTGGTTCAGGTACACTTTACGGTGCACTAGGTACACTGGTAGAACGTGGCTGGATTGAGCCTCTTCAGGGCATTCAGGATTCCCGCAAGAAAGAATACAAAATTACACATGAAGGCATCCTCGCCGTGCAGACTGAATTGACAAGGCTGGATGAACTGCTGTCCAACGGAAGAAAGCTACTGGGAGGCGAATCGGAATGAGTCATACGGTACGCAAAATATTCATTGATTTTGAGAAGGAAGAAGAATGGCTGAATGACATGGCGGCAAAGGGGCTCGCGCTTACCGAATTTTCATGGGCCCGTTATGTATTCGAAGAAAGCGGCAAAGGTGAATATATTTACCGGATCGAGCTGCTTGAGGATGGGATAAAAGGGGCTAAATCTGTAGAATACCTGCAGTTTATGGAGGAAGCCGGAGCCGAACGCGTGCCAATGAACAAAGGGCAAGTTTCTTACAACAAGTGGGTAATTTTTAGAAGAAGAGCATCAGAAGGACCCTTTATAATTTATTCGGATACTGACTCCAAAATAAAGCATTATAGACGGATTCACCGCCTGTGGATCTCCCTCGCTCTGATGGAATTTATCATCGGCTTCATGAATGTAGGGCTGATGGCTCTGGACAACGTCAGTATTGTTTCCAATATTAATCTTGTCACGGGTCTTCTGCTTCTCGTTCTGGGTGCGGCCTTCCTTCTCTTCAGTCTGCCTGTGCACCAAAAAATCAAAAAATTGCAGAGCGACAAGCTAATCCGGGATTAAGCTTCCGGATTAGCTGCAGCTCTTACATCGTTGCCTATATTCTAGTGTACCTTTTCCCGGTCCTTGCCCCTTCCGTAAATGAATTACGGTACGCAGAGGTTTGATTAATGGTCATTTGTAATTAACGGATACCGCCATCACTACGCTATATAGCAGTTTATCCCTGAAAAGATACGAGCGATTGCTGCAAATTCTCAGCCAGCTCTTCCAGTTTCTCCGAGAGGGCTACGAGCTCTTCGCTGACAATGAACTGCTGCGAAGACATCGAAGCCACCTCCTGTGTGGAAGCGCTCGTCTGCTGTACCACCGAAATCACACTGGCCATGGATTCACCAAGCTGGCGCTGGAACTCGTTCAACTCAGAGATAGAAACGGAGGATTGGCTGATCAGCCCAAGGAACTCTTCCATCTCCCCCCGTACGCTTTCAAAAATAACCGAAGATTCCCGTACTGACGTAATCTGCTCGCGGAACAGCGGGCCTGCTTCACTCACTACCTTGACTGTATTATCGATATGGCGGCTGATTTCTTCTGTAATTCTGGAAACGGATTGAATAGACTCGTTGGACTGGTTAGCCAGTCCCCTGATCTCATCCGCAATAACGAGGAACCCTCTCCCAGCCACCCCGGCACGGACGGCTTCTATTGAAGCATTCAGTGCTAGAATATTGGTCTGCTTGTTAACCGCAATCATCGGGCTGAGAATACTGCGGATCAAATACGTGCTCTCCTGGAGCATCGCAGAGTTCTCCTGAATCAGCTCCATCATCTGCATTGTAGATTCACTTTGCGTGACAAGATTTTTCATCAGCTCTGCACCCTGGTCACTTACAGCTATCACCCGCTCCGCTGAGTTATCCATGATCGAGTTAATCTTAGCCACCTCGTTCATTTTTCCGCCCATCAGCTCCACATTACGGTTGCTGCTCTCCGCTTCAGCTGCCAGACTCACTGCCCCTTCGGCAATCTCACCCGTTGCTGCAGCAACCTCTCTGGCATGGGTTGAGGTAGCACCGGAAGCCTTGACCAGCTGCTCCGAAGTTGCCAGCACTTCCGTCGCCGACAATCCGCTTTGACCAGCGAGCAGAGAGATCTGCTCCATCATTCTATTGAAGCTGTGCCCGACCCGGCCGATTTCATCCTGGCCTTTAAAATTCGTCCGCACCTGCAGGTTGCCCCGTTCGCCTTCTTCCATCAGACTGGCAAGCTTGCCCAGCGGACGTCCAATTAACCGGACCAACACATAGCCGATCAAGAGGGCAATCAGCGCCGCCGCGAATACTACGAGCAGTGTAATGTACAACAGGCGGTCGGCCGACTTGGTGAAGTCACTGACCGGCGCATAGCCAAGCAGGGTCCAACCACCTGTGTTCAGCGGCTGGTATACCGCCAGTTGCTCCGTTCCGGATTCATCTTCTGCCATAAAGGAACGATCCAATTCTTGGCCGGGCCGCAGCTCGGCCTCTACCTCTGCTTTCGACGGCTTAATAAATGAAGGCTGCTCCAGCAGAGCATCTGCCGCCGCATACACAACCTTTCGGTCAGCATCAAGGATGCGGAGCTCACCGTCTTCTCCGATGCGCAGGTTTGCTAACATTTCACTGAGAGAGCTTCGCTTAATCTCAATCAGCATATAATATTCCGCTTTTGTATTTTGCATATTGCGCAGAAGCCGTCCCATCGTGAGAGAAGCTTCCGAGTAAGTATCGAAAAAGCCCTTAGTCCGGACGGGGAACCACACTGGATTACCCTTGGCCTCGTCAATCTGCTTCAGTCTCGCCAGGATCCCCTCATCGGTGCGGATCCCCGTAACGCCCGAGGTTTTATAAGATTCCACTTCTGCAACGCTGTGGGAAACAAGCCGGATGCTCATGAGACGCTCATCTGAGCCTTTGATTGCATCCAGCTTGCTGCGGATACGCCCTTCGGCTGCAACCTTAGCCACAGTCCCGATACCGGGATCATTTACCGCCTCCAGGTCTGTCTTGAGCGCCTGATCCACGGCAAATTGCCGCGAAAGTGCTTCATACTCAATAAAGAGGAAATCCAGTTTATCAGCGGCCTGGACAATCGCTTGTGATGAAGCAGCCGCAACCTTATCAGTGATGATGCCTTTTGCAGCATAATAGGAGGTCAATCCAAGTACGGACGAGGCCAAGGGTAATCCAGTGTGGTTCCCCGTCCGGACTA
>CAKMKL010000274.1 GCA_927443375.1 uncultured Paenibacillus sp.
ATGATGTCTTCCCGGATGAGCGCCGGACTCAGCCTTTTGGCAGTGGAGCAACATGCGCCTATAATTACCTTGATCTGCAGCTCAAGAACAATACAGAGCATACGTATCAGCTGAAGCTTCATCTGGATGACACTCACCTGCATGGTGAGTGGAGATGCGAAGCGGAGCAAATGTACCATTACGAAGTATACGAGGCGGATCATGTGATCAGCCTAGAGCCATGGGGCGGCTACATTCGCAGCAACATCATCCGGCGCAAGGTGCTGACACGCAGCGGAGAACTCGCAGGGGATGAGTATGTGGCGGAGAACCATGCGCTGATGATGTACTCCCCGCTGCTGTATCCGCCTGCCGGCACGGAAGGAGTGTCGAAACCCTCATGAAGCCCGGTAAGGACTGGTATTGGAAGACTGATGAGGAAGTTGGGCTAAGCAGAAGAAGCGCGCGGCAACGGCATATCAGGGTTTGGCTGGTGTTGTTCATCGTTCTTCTGACAGCCGCTGGTCTTGGAGCTTGGCTTCTGATGGAGGGGGTATTTGACTTTTTCAGGCATATCGAGGGTTAAGACTTTCAGGTTTGAGGATAAGCCAGAGGAGTTTAGGGTTATAACATAGTATGCTGCTAAACATTGTAGCCCGCTAAGTTCATTACTCTATTTCCAAAGGAGTGGACCTCGTCATGAAGGCAGTAACCTATCAAGGGAAAAAGAAAGTGGAAGTCAAGGAAGTAGCCGACGCTAAGCTGGAAAAAAAGGACGACATTATTGTACGCATCACCTCTACCGCAATTTGCGGTTCGGACCTGCATATTTATAACGGCGAAATTCCGGGCATGCATGATGATTATGTCATCGGGCATGAGCCGATGGGAATTGTCGAGGATGTGGGACCGGAGGTCACTAAGGTAAAGAAAGGCGACCGTGTTATCGTCCCTTTTAACGTAGCCTGCGGTCAATGTTATTTCTGCCAGCATGAGATGGAAAGCCAGTGCGATCATTCGAACGAGGCTAAGGACACTGGAGGATTTCTGGGTTATTCGGATACGTACGGAGGTTATGCCGGAGGCCAGGCAGAATTGCTTAGAGTGCCTTATGGCAACTTCGGACCGTTCGTGGTGCCGGAGGATGCGGAGATGGAGGATGAGAAGCTGCTCTTCCTCTCTGACATTGTACCTACCGCCTGGTGGGGTGTTGAAAGTGCTGGTGTTAAGCCCGGAGATACTGTAATTGTCCTGGGCTGCGGTCCGGTCGGCCTGCTGACTCAGAAGTTCGCCTGGATGAAGGGAGCTTCCCGTGTGATCGCTGTTGATCATGTCCCGTACCGTCTGCAGCATGCCAAAAAGACCAATAATGTGGAGATTTTTAATTTTGAAAAGGTCAAGGACATCGAGGCGCATCTCAAGGAGATTACCCGCGGCGGAGCGGATGTAGTCATTGACTGTGTAGGACTGGATGCTAAAAAGACAGTAGCGGAAAAGGTGGAGACAGCCTTGATGCTGCAGGGCGGCTCGCTTGGGGCTTTCCGGATTGCGACTCAGGTAGTCCGTAAATTTGGAACGATCCAGTTAGTCGGTGTGTATGGACTCAACTATAACTTGTTCCCGCTGGGTCAGCTATTTGAACGCAATATTTCACTGAAAATGGGGCAGGCACCGGTCATTCACTACATGCCGGCCCTATACAAGATGATCAAGGAGAATAAGTTTGACCCCACTGACATCATCACCCACCGGCTGCCGATCAGCAGAGCGGAGCATGGCTACCAGGTGTTCCAGGAGAAAGAAGAGGATTGCATCAAGGTGATTCTTAAGCCTTAACCTGGCTGAAAAGCTGTAAACTTCAGAGGCATGAGTTCTAGCGGGCAGGTGGAACTTATGCCTCTATTTAATGATTTTTCCTGAAAAAGCTGCTTTTTTTCGAAAATTGAGGTAAATTTACATAGGTATCATCTAACTGACCTGAAAGGACGCTTTGCTGTGAATGCTAAAAAACCGCCTGTTCCGGTTCCGCTATTAATGCTGATTGGAATTGTGGCCATCTCTTTTTCATCCATTTTTATTAAATGGTCCTCGGCTCCGGCCTCTGTTCAAGGCATGTACCGGTTGTTGTTCACTTCTCTGCTGATGCTGCCGTTTGCCCGGCCTTACAGTGGAGCAGCTTTTGCCTTGCGCCGTAAAGATTGGCTCCTGCTCGGATTCTCCGGTATGATGCTCGCCTTGCATTTTTTACTGTGGATGGGCTCGCTCAAATTCACTTCCGTTGCCAGCTCAACGATGATAATGGCGCTGGAACCCGTTTTTATTATGATTGGGTGCTATGTCCTGTATAAAGAAAAAAGCACGCTCTCTGCCATTGCCGGTCTTGGGATTGCGATCTTCGGAACCGTATTTATCGGCTGGGGTGATATTGGACTGTCTCCGGATAATGTAAAAGGTGATCTGTTGTCCATTGGCGGAACTGCCGCCGTTGCGGTACATATGATGGTTGGCCAGCGCCTTGTTTCCCGTATGCCGTCTTATCTGTACAGCCTAATTGTTTTTATCTCGGCATCTATAGTTTTCGCGGTTTATAATGTGCTGGCCGGTATTCCGTTCTTTGATTATCCGCCGAAAGAGTGGGGGATTTTCGTTCTCTTGGCTGTGGTGCCGACTGTATTTGGCCATATTTTGTTTAACTGGCTGATGCAGTATGTATCGGCTACAACGGTCTCGATGAATATACTCGGAGAACCGGTTGGGGCGAGTATTCTGGCTTTCCTGCTGCTCGGAGAGAAGCTGAACGGACTTCAATGGACCGGAGGCTTGCTTGTAATGGCCGGACTGGCCGTCTACTTATATTCAGGACGTAAGAAAACTCTGGAGATTGAAGATTCTCTTCCCAGCGCTTCGTAAGAAGATGAACAGCTAACTTTACACACAAAAGGGGTATTTAATATAATGAATGATCATGATTTGACTCAGCAGGCAGCGGCTTCTTCCAGTGAAGAGACGTGGAACGAAGATACGTATGCCGCCTGGACCAGCCGTTTCGGCACACCTGCGGAAGCTGCCGCAAAGCTGGCTAAAGATCCCCAAGGCAGATTATTTCCGCTGAATGCTTATTTTGGAGAGGTTAGCGGGAAAAAAATTATGAACCTCATGGGTTCGAACGGTATGAAAGCTGTGGCGCTCAGCCTGCTTGGTGCAGAGGTAAGTGTAGCAGATTTCTCGGAAGCCAATGCTCATTATGCAGCTGAACTGGCGGAGGAAGCAGGCGTGAAGCTTACGTATATCGTATCTGATGTTCTGAAGCTGCCAGAAGGAATATTGGATGGCTCCTATGATCTTGTTTTTGCCGAGATGGGGATTGTCCATTATTTTACCGATCTTACGCCTTTTATGGACACCGTCTATCAGCTGCTGGCTCCAGGGGGCCGGTTCGTGCTGCGGGATTTCCATCCCGTAACAACCAAGCTGATCACATCGAAGGGATCGACGGCCAAAGTACGCAAGCATAAGGTAGACGGTGATTATTTCGACACGACCCTGGAGGAGAAGAAGGTGTCCTATTCCAAATATCTGCCTGTTACAGGGCAGGAGCCTGGAAGTGGACCAAAGCATAGTGTGGTTTATTGGCGGCGCTGGACACTCGGGGAGCTAGTGACAGCGGCAGCTCGCAGCGGACTTATCATCCGCGAGCTGGCAGAAGAGCCGAACCTGTCGTCAGACGTGTATGACAAGGGAATTCCCAAGACCTTTACCTTGGTTGCTGAGAGAAACTAAAGCTACAATAGACCGGCATGAACAAGCGGGCTTTCAAAAAAAGCAGCGCAGACATGCCGGTCTTTTTATTATTTAATGCCATTAAATATAATGATTAATTCCATTAAATATATTGATTAATCTGCTGACCCGCTTTCGCCGGCAACCTCTATAAATGCCTGCTGCAACGGGGTCAGCGTATGATCTTTCCGCCATGCCAGCACAAACCGGCCCTGTTCCGCCTTATTGCCCGGAAGGGGGGCATATCGCAGACTTCCCAGCGCCAATTCCGCTTCGATCCCCGCCTTGGAGAATAAACCCACGGAGCCTCCTTCACTAACCATTCTTTTATGTGCTTCAGGAGAATTCACCACAGCATGATTCCATAACCGGACCCCGTTAGTCTGTGCCCATTTGTCAGCCGTCTCCCCCAAATAAGAAGCTGGTTCATGCTGAATCCACGGCTCAAGCGCCAGCAGCTCAGCTGTTAATTCCGCAGTTTGTGCAAAAGGATGACCTGGTGCAAAGATAAGGACCACCTCATCGTCAGCCATACTCTCCGTATGAAAAGAGCCATCGCCGCTATCCGCCAGATGCAGCACAGCCAGCTGGATTTCCCGGCTCCGCAGCCGCTCCCGCAATTGAAGATCACTTTGTACCTTTAATGAGATATCAATGCCCGGATGCAGATTTATGAATTGTGAGAGCATCTTTGGCAAAACATATGTACCAGGAATATAAGAAGCTTCCAGCTCCAGATTTCCTGAAGTAAGCGAAGAGAACTGCTTAACACTGCGCTCTGCTTCAACAGCCAGTGAAACGATTCTTACCGCATATTGATACAGCGCACGACCAGCATCGGTCAATAGTACACGGCCGCTTCGGTATTGAAAAAGTGAGGTACCCAGTTCATTTTCCAGACTTTTCATATGAAAGGTTACAGTTGGCTGCTTTAAACCCATCTCAGAAGCCACATCCGTTACCTTTTTATGTTTTTCTATTAGAACAACGATTTGTAGTTTGGTTATATTCATGACTTTCCCCCAGATGCGTACTGAAAATTTATCGTTTTATATCTTTAATATAGATTATATCTATAATGATATACATTTTCTATTAGTATTTTTATCTTCCGTTTTACAAAACCAAGACTTTTCTCTAACGAACAAGCTCTAGAATAAGAAGAGTAAAGCAGAGAGACAACATAGAGGAAGCTTCCAAAGTGAGTTTTGTCAGAAGCAGATTCGATGGGGCACGAACACACAAAACCTAAGCTAATGCTTCCAAAGCAATTTTTGCGGAGTGAGTACAAAAAAGCAGAGGCTAACCAAACTTTAGGAGGAACAAAATCAATGCAATTCAGAAAATCGTGGATCATGGCTTTGGCATTAACCAGTGTAGTGGCACTTTCGGCATGTGGCAACAACGGGAACAATGCGGCAACTAATAACGGGGGCAATAACGCAGCTGCGACAAATACACCTACAGAAAGCAGCAGCGGCAGTGAATTAAGCGGATCGATTCTGGCTTCGGGCTCTACAGCTCTCCAGCCGCTTGTTGAGCAAGCAGCAGAGGGTTTCATGGACGCAAATAACGGCGTGGACATTCAGGTTCAAGGCGGAGGAAGCGGCACCGGATTGACACAGGTTGCTGAGAAACAAGTGGATATCGGAAATTCCGATGTATTTGCAGAAGAGAAACTGAAAGATGCCGATGCTGAAAAAGCAAAAGCACTGGTTGACCATCAGGTAGCGGTTGTGGCTATTGCCGCAGTATCCAATCCGGATACAGGCGTAGACAGCTTGACCAAGCAGCAGCTGGTTGACATTTTCACAGGAAAAATCACGAACTGGAAAGATGTAGGCGGTGCAGATCAGGCCATTCAAATCATCAACCGTCCAAGCAGCTCCGGTACCCGTGCAACATTTGAAGCCTTTGCACTTGGAACCAAAACAGAAGACCTTCAAGGCTCAGTGCAAGAGGATTCTTCCGGTACAGTTAAGAAAATGATCGGTGAAACTCCGGGTGCTATCGGTTACCTGGCACTGTCCTACCTTGACGATTCTGTGAAGACCCTAAACTATGACGGTGTTGAACCATCTGTAGATAATGTAATCAGCGGTAAATATCCGGTATGGGCTTACGAACACATGTACACTAACGGCGAACCGAATGAAATCGTAAAAGCATTCCTTGATTACATGCTTACTGACGAAGTACAAAACGGCGATGTTGTTGAGCTAGGCTACATTCCGGCAAATCAAATGCAGGTTTCCCGTGATGTAGAAGGCAACGTTACTACGAAATAATTAATAACACACTTATCACAGGATAAAATCCATTAGAACTTCATGTGATTAGAGGCGGAAATCTTCTGCCTCTCTTTTCACTTTAGAAAGAGGGAGCACCTTGCGGGTAAAACCAAAGAAAACACGGATTGAAAAACATCATATTGAAGACTTTTTAGGGCGTATTTATATGTCCTTTTGTGTGCTGTTACTAATCGTGATCATTGTATCAATGGTCTATTTTGTAGCGTCTAAAGGGATCGCTAACTTTATCAGCGGTGAAATGAAGGTGTCAGATTTCTTGTTCGGCAGTAAGTGGGCTCCTGAAGCGGATACACCTTCTTACGGGGCACTGCCCTTTATTACCGGTTCATTCCTCGTCACGCTGCTCGCTGCACTTATTGCAAGTCCTCTTAGTATATGTGCCGCTTTGTTCATGACCGAAATTGTTCCGGGCTGGGGGAAGAAGCTGCTGCAGCCGGTCATCGAGCTGCTATCGGGGATCCCTTCCGTAGTGTACGGCTTTGTAGGACTCAGTGTTATTGTTCCCTTTTTGCGGAACACCTTTCCCGGCCAGGGCATCGGGGTTGCTGCAGGCGCGCTTGTGCTGTCGGTTATGATTCTTCCGACCATTACAAGCGTGGCTGCAGACGCGCTTGCTTCTTTGCCGCAAAATTTGAAAGAATCCTCATTTGCGCTCGGTGCCACACGGTGGCAGACAATCTCCCGGGTAATTCTTCCGACTACACTGCCGGCTATTATGACCGGGGTAGTACTGGGGATGGCCCGTGCGTTTGGTGAAGCTCTGGCTGTGCAGATGGTTATCGGTAATGCGCCTTTCGTGCCGCGCTCGCTTTTTGAATCGGCTTCCACATTGACCAGTGTAATTACACTCAGCATGGGGAACACAACGATGGGCTCGCCGCAAAATAACGCGCTATGGAGTATGGCGCTGGTTCTTATGCTGATGACGTTTATCTTCGTCCTCCTCGTAAGAATGCTCGAAAGGAGAAATAAGATTTGAAGCCGAGAACTGCAGACAAAATCGCCACTACGCTTATCGTCTTTTTCGCTTTGCTGATTGTAGCCATTCTGGTTGGGCTGCTGGGGTATATCCTGGTCCGCGGGCTTAATCATATCAGCTGGGATTTCTTAACCTCAGCACCGCAAAAAATCCGCGCAGGCGGAGGAGTTGGGCCGCAACTGTTCAATTCGTTGTATCTGCTGGTGCTCACCTTGATCATCACCGTACCGCTCGGTCTTGGCGCAGGGATCTATATGGCGGAATATGCACGTCCCGGTAAAATTACCGGTTTCATTCGTCTGATCGTAGAGGTGCTCTCTTCCTTCCCGTCCATAGTTGTGGGTCTGTTCGGCCTCCTACTGATCGTCAACTACTTTGATCTTGGCTTCTCGCTGATCTCTGGTGCGATTGCCCTGACATTCTTCAACCTGCCGCTGATGGTGCGGATTACGGAGCAGGCTTTCCGCACCGTACCGAAGCAGCAGAAGGAAGCAGGGTTTGCGCTCGGTCTCTCCAAATGGAAGATTGTGACTTCGGTATTGCTTCCGGTTGCCCTGCCTACGATCATCACCGGAACGATCCTGTCCGCAGGACGCGTATTCGGTGAAGCGGCGGCACTCATGTTCACAGCTGGGATGAGCAGCCCGCGTCTGAATTTCTCAGACTGGAATCCGCTGCATTCGAACTCACCGCTTAACCCGTTCCGTCCGGCCGAAACACTGGCTGTGCATATCTGGAAAGTCAACAGTGAAGGTCTGGCCCCGGATGCTATGCAAATCGCTGCCGGAGCCTCGGCGGTGCTCGTAATTATGGTCCTGTTGTTTAACCTGCTTGCCCGTTACTTCGGCAGATTTATTTACCGCAAGCTTACAGCATCCAAAAGAATGAACTAATCGGTAATTATTAGAGATCAATAGGAGGAGTAAGAGATGGGAACAGCGGCAGCGGTGCGGGAATCATTTCAAACGGAAAACCTGAGCATATTTTACGGAACATATGAAGCGGTGAAGGGGATTAGCCTTCCCTTTGCCCAGAATACAGTTACAGCGCTCATCGGGCCTTCGGGCTGCGGCAAATCGACGTTCCTCCGTTCCCTAAACCGGATGAATGATGATATCTCCGGTTCGACAACGAAAGGGAATATCTGGATTGACGGTGTAGACATCAATGCACCCGGAACGGATGTTATCAAGCTGCGCCAAAAGATCGGAATGGTCTGGCAGAAGCCGAATCCTTTCTATAAATCCATTTATGACAACATCGCATTCGGCCCGAAATATCATGGCATCAAAGGGAAGGCCGCACTGGATGAGATTGTGGAGAGCAGCCTGCGCCGTGCAGCCCTGTGGGACGAGGTTAAAGACCGTCTGAAAGACTCGGCACTCGCCTTGTCGGGCGGACAGCAGCAGCGTCTCTGTATTGCCCGCGCATTGTCGGTTAATCCGCAGATCCTGCTGCTCGATGAGCCGGCCTCGGCACTTGATCCTGTATCTACAGGCAAAGTCGAAGAGCTGATCAAGGAACTGAAGGAAGAGCTCCGTATCGTCATCGTCACGCACAACATGCAGCAGGCAGCGCGCATCTCAGATTACACTGCATACTTTTATCTGGGTTCACTCGTCGAATATGACAAGACAGAAAAGGTATTCAGCAATCCGGAGAATCAAATGACACAGGAATACATTATGGGCCGTTTTGGCTGATTCACTTTACTGAATCATTCTCATTGATTTTAAGAAGCATCCCTTGGGATGCTTTTTTTATATTTAAGTGCAATGCGGATGAAGGTCAAGAATAATCGCTCTTGTAAAACTAATGTAATTAGTTTATATTGTAACTAATGACATTAGTTTTTGGAGGGGTAATCATGAGAGTCACTCAAGCAGGGGATTTATTGCAGTTAACCTGGATGCCGAATTTCTTTCCCGTAAATTGTTATCTTGTTGTAGAAGAACAAGAACTTACTGTAATCGATGCGGCGTTGCCGTTTAGTACTAAAGGGATTATTGCGGCTGCTGCCAAGCTGCAAAAGCCGATTACACGGATTGTCCTGACTCATGCCCATGGCGATCATGTGGGAGCCTTAGACGAGCTTAAAAGACAACTTCCTGAGGCCAAGGTCTACATCTCTGAGCGGGATGCTGCCTTGTTGAGAGGTGACCGTTCTTTACGGCCAGGTGAGCCGCAGACACCGATTAAAGGGTCGGTGCCTAAAAAACTGAAAACTGAAGCGGATGTACTTTTGCATGAAGGAGATCTGGTTGGGTCACTGCAGGCTATCAGCACTCCGGGGCATACCCCGGGATCAATGTCCTTCCTGGATCAGCGCAGTGGCGCTCTGATTGCCGGAGATGCTTTCCAGACCTTCCGGAGGACGGCTGTATCGGGTACAGTCGTGCCATTGTTCCCTTTTCCGGCTATGGCTACCTGGAACAAGGAATTAGCTCTTGCGAGCGCTCAGAAGCTGCTGGTAGCATCACCCTCGATTCTCGCACCAGGCCATGGCAACCTGTTAACAAACCCTCACGCAGCGATGCAGCAGGCCATCGATCAAGCACAGCAGTTGCTGAGAAAGGCAGGAAATTAAATGTCACCCAGAGCAGGGCTGGATAAGCATACATTGGTACTTGCAGCGGCTGAATTGGCTGATGAACAAGGCATTGCAGAAGTGACGCTGGCAGGACTTGCGGCCAAGCTGGGCGTACGTTCCCCATCGTTGTATAATCACGTTAATGGGCTTAAGGAGCTGCGCACACTGCTGGCTATCCACGGGCTTGTACAGCTCCAAACAGCTATGGAAGCCTCAATCGAAGGGATCAGCGGAGATGCAGCGGTTCATGCCATGAGTAGAGCTTATGTTGAGTTTGCCAGGCAGCATCCGGGTCTATACGAAACTACGCTACGGGCTCCGGAAGAGGGAAACACTTCACTTGAGGAGGCGGGCGGACAGATTTTGTCTTTAATCATCAATGTGCTTGCAGGTTATGAGCTTGGGGAAGAAGGCGGGCTGCATGCAGTCCGCGGGCTGAGGAGTATTCTGCACGGATTCGCTTCCCTCAAGAATCAGGGAGGCTTCGGCATGCCGTTAGATCTGGAGGTTAGCTTAACCCGGCTGATCAATACGTTTATTGCCGGAATCCGGTGCATGCGGTCCGGTCAAGAGCAGGAGTAA
>CAKMKL010000275.1 GCA_927443375.1 uncultured Paenibacillus sp.
CGCTGCCCGCCTGGGCAGTTTCCATTTTTCCGCCCAACCTTTCCGTCAAATGCCGCAGTGTCTCAAGCCGTTTCTGCCCATCATCCATGAGGGGTGCCCCGCAGTGCACATAATTCACATACCATTCTGCTTTTAAGCGGTGGGCGATACGGAAGCCGCGGCGGATCAGCCGCTCTGCCTGCGGCCCCAGATCCACACACACAAAGATAACCTCACGTCTGCTCCAGGGACCGCGTAGGGATGTATCCCGGTCCCATGCTTCCAGCCGTTCATCTACATCATCCGCGATTTCACGCAGGGCCAGCTCGCGCAGCGCGATTAGATTACCGAGCTTAAAAAAGGATTCCAGCGCCTGACTCACCTTCTCGGAGGCGTAAATTTTCCCTTCCCGCATCCGCTCCTGCAGCATTTGCGGCGTGACGTCGATCAGCTCGACTTCACCAGCCATTTTGAGTATGGCATCGGGGACAGTCTCGCGAACCCGCACACCCGTTAACTGGGCTACCGCATCATTCAGGCTTTCGAGATGCTGAACATTTACTGTAGTAATGACAGAAATACCGTTTTCCAAAAGACGGATAACATCCTCATACCGCTTAACGCTCTGACAGCCGGGCACATTGGTATGGGCTAGCTCATCCACCAGTACAACCTCCGGGTGGCGGAGTATGATTGCTTCAGTATCCATTTCTTCCAGAAGAGTAGACTGATAAGGAATCCTGGCCCGCGGAATTACTGGTAACCCGCCGATCTGCGCCTGGGTTTCTTTTCTCCCGTGGGTTTCCAGCAGACCGATCACCACGTCAATCCCCCGGTTCAGCAGAAGATTGCCCTCCTGCAGCATTTTATAGGTTTTGCCTACTCCGGGAGCCGCACCGATATAGACCTTGAAGGTTCCCCGCCTAATCGTTTCAATCTTCCGCTCCAGCTCTTGACGGGTCAGACGGTGAAAAGGCTCTTCGGATCTATTGGATTGCGATTTGACCGGTAAAATCCGTTCCCCGTCCTGCTGCACCCGGTCTGCCATCAGAAACACGTCGATGTTGTGCGATTTCCGCAGCACCTGATTCGCAATGGAGCCCTGCCACTTTTCCTGCCAGCGGCTTTTTTTCGAATGCCCCATCACAATCCGGGTCACTTTATTGTGCGTGGCATATCGAACAAGAAGAGAGGGCAGCTGGCGGATATGATCCAGCGGAAGCTCTTCAAATTTCCCTTCCACCCGGTCAACCAGCTGCATGATCGAACGCTTGAAGGTCTGCTGTTCCTTGGTCAGTTTGCGGCCCAGCAATACAAAGGTTACAACCCGCAGATCACCGTTTAGCCGCTTAGCAATCTGCTGGCCTCTCCTCACGTAGAGCGAACCGTTCCAATGATACTGGCTGGAAACCAGAATCCGCTCCGTGGCACCGGAGGGGCCGGTAAGTCCCTCTGCTTCGCGGTATTTTTCCAGCGATTCATTTACACCTTCCGCCACCAAACGCAGTGACAATTCACGGAGAACGCCGAGATTTCCTCTACGGGACATAGCAGGATGTGCCTGATCACCCAGTATGCCTTCCTCTATCCGCTTAAGTATCGTCTCCGGCGATACATCGATCAGCCGCACTTCATCCGCAAGCTCCAGAGTATTCAGAGGAACCGTCTCTTCTGCACGGATACCCGTCATTTGGAAAATGGTTTCGCCTACTCCACCCAGCTCATACACATTGATCGTCGTAATGACGCTGATCCCGTTGTCCATTAAATAGCTTATATCTTCCAGTCTTGTTGGATAACGGGCTCCCTCGCGGTTGCGGTGAGCCAGACCATCTACGAGGACCACCTCCGGATTGCGTTCAATTAAGGTATCTAATGGAAGATCCTTCTGCTCCTTGCTGCCCTGCCACCAATGAATACTGGGTATCCGTTCAAGATCCGCCAGCTGCTGGACAGTTTCAGACCGCCCCATAGTCGATACTGCACTGATGACCACATCAATGCCCTTCTGTTTCAGCAGCTTGCCTTCCTCCAGCATATGATAAGTTTTACCCGATCCGCTGACAGAACCGATGATAATCTTTAATCTGCCCCGGTGCAGCTTGTAGATCGAATACAGGATTTCTTCCGCGCTTTTACGTTTGTAAGGTGCCATTTCTATCCTCCATCCATAACCGGAAAGTTCCCTGCCCGCAAACCTCGCAGGCAGGGAAGAGCCGGATTATTGTTTAGATAATTCAGACAGAGCCAAATTGAGCTTCAGCACATTGACACGTTCCTCGCCGAACACGCCCAGGTCACGGCCTTCGGTGTTCTTCACAACCAGCGCCTCAAGCTGATCCGACGGAACGCCGGTCAGGCTGCTGATTCTGGGAATTTGCACCCTAGCTGCTGCTGGCGAGATATGAGGATCAAGACCCGATCCGGAATTCGTAATCAGATCAACGGGCAATTCACGAATTGGCACCTTCGGGTTATCCTTCTTCCATTGAGCGATACTGTCACTGGTGCGCTGCAGCATATCCGGATTGGACGGGCCATAATTGTTCGAGCCCGAAGCTTCAGCTTTGTAATTAATGCTAGATACCCGGCCTTGGAATAACGACGGATCTGTGAAGCTCTGTCCGATCAGCTCGGATCCGACAACCTCACCGCTGCTGTTCTTCAGCAGGCTGCCGTTAGCCTGGGAAGGCATGAATACCTGGGCAAGCGCTGTCGAGGCCAGCGGATAAACAATCCCGCAAAGGATAATAAATACAGCACTGAGCCTTACTATGCTTATGAAATAAGAGGTCCTGGAAACGGAAGATTGCCGGTTTGATTCGTGATTTAACATTATTAATGTTCATCCTTTCTACCGCTTTAACTAGTTATTCTAGATCCAAAGGCTGACCACCATATCAATCAGCTTAATGCCGAGGAAAGGCACAGCCACTCCACCGAACCCGTAGAGGATAATATTTCGCCGCAGCAGCCTGGTGGAGCTCATCGGCTTATAGGATACGCCCCTCATGGCAAGCGGGATCAGCAGCGGAATAATGATCGCGTTAAAGATCAGCGCGGAAATAATCGCCGAGCTTGGCGAGCCAAGGCCCATAATATTCAGCACTTCCATTTCCGGAATAGCCAGTGTGAACATCGCCGGAATAATGGCAAAATACTTGGCAATATCATTGGCGATACTGAACGTGGTCAGTGCTCCACGTGTCATGAGCAGCTGCTTGCCGATCGCCACAACCTCAATAATCTTGGACGGGTCAGAGTCCAGATCAACCATATTGGCCGCTTCTTTGGCAGCTGAAGTGCCGCTGTTCATTGCAAGCCCTACATCCGCTTGAGCTAATGCCGGAGCATCGTTGGTGCCGTCGCCCGTCATGGCCACCAGCTTGCCTTCCTTCTGTTCACGGCGGATGACCTCTATTTTATTCTCCGGTGTACTTTCGGCAATAAATCCATCTACACCCGCTTCAGCAGCAATAGTTGCTGCAGTAAGCGGGTTGTCACCAGTACACATAATGGTTTTGATTCCCATTTTTCGCAGCTCTTCGAATCGCTCCTTCATTCCGGGCTTAACGGTATCCTTCAGATAGATGAGTCCGTAGATGCGGTTGTCTACTGCTACAGCGAGCGGAGTGCCGCCCTTGCCGGCAATGATGTTTGAGTGCTGCTCCAGGTTATCCGGTATCACTCCTCCTTGAGAAGCCACCCAATGTTTAACGGAATCCACAGCCCCTTTGCGGACTTTATGGCCATCCGGTAGATCTATTCCGCTCATTCGGGTCTCCGCCCGGAATTCTATGAATTCCGCTCCTGAAGCAAGTCCGGCATCGTAGCTGTATCCCAGCTTTTTGACGAGTTCAATGACAGAACGTCCTTCCGGTGTCTCATCCTTTAGTGAGCTGAGTGCTGCCCACACGGCCAGATCCTCTGTCGTCTCCTTGCCCACAGGAACAAAATCGCTCGCCATCCGGTTCCCGAAGGTAATCGTCCCGGTCTTATCCAGAATCATTGTATTAATATCCCCGGCGGCCTCAACGGCTTTGCCTGACATCGCCAGTACATTGAATTGGGTAACCCGGTCCATCCCTGCAATCCCGATGGCCGAGAGCAAGCCTCCGATAGTGGTTGGGATCAGACAGACCAGCAATGCGATCAGTACCGGTATTTCCAGATCAACGTCGAGGTAAGCGGCAATGGGACGAAGCGTAACCACAACAATCATGAATATAATCGTCAAGCTGATCAAAAGGGTATTCAGTGCAATTTCATTAGGTGTCTTCTGGCGCTTCGCCCCTTCGACCAGAGAAATCATCCGGTCCAGGAAGGACTCACCGGGATCACTGGTAATCCGTACTTTGATCTCATCACTCACCACTCTCGTGCCGCCGGTAACCGAGTTGAAGTCTCCGCCCGCTTCCTTAATGACAGGAGCTGACTCGCCTGTAATCGCTGATTCATCTACTGAGGCCAAGCCTTCGATGACTTCACCGTCGCCGGGAATCAGTTCACCTTGGCTGACTACGACGATATCCCCTTTGCGCAGCTCGGAAGAAGCTACGATTTTTATTGAACCCCCCGCCACCTTATTCGCGGAGATATCCTGTTTCGTCTTCTTAAGGGAATCTGCCTGCGCTTTGCCGCGCCCTTCCGCCAGTGCTTCTGCAAAGTTGGCGAATAATACAGTGACCAGCAGGATGAAGAAGACCGTAATATTGAACCCTATAGCATCCGATGCATGAAAGTAACCGGGGAGCACAACCATCAGCAGGACGATAAACGTCCCTATTTCAACAACGAACATGACCGGATTCTTCATAAGAGTCACCGGGTTCAGCTTGACAAAGCTGTCTTTGAGCGCATTTTGTACCATCGGACCGGTCAGCAGCTTCTTTTTTTGTACAGTACTCATTTCTGTTCTTCCTCTCCCCTAACGTAGAGTCAAATGTTCGGCAATCGGGCCAAGCACAACAACTGGCAGGAATGTCAGTGCACCAATAATCAGCACCGTGGCGATAAGAATACCGGTGAACAGGGTGTTGTCTGTGCGGAACGTGCCGATCGTCTCCGGAACAGGCTGCTTGCGGAGCAGCGAACCTGCAACTGCCAGCAGAGCGATAACGGAAACATACCGTCCGAGCAGCATAACCACCCCGGTCATCATATTCCAGAAGGTACTATTATCCGCAAGCCCCTCAAAGCCTGAACCGTTGTTCGCCGCAGCTGAGGTGTATTCGTACAGGACTTGTGTCAGGCCGTGATATCCTGGATTGCTGATTGCGCCTTGACCCACATCCGTCAGGAAGGTGGCAGCTGCAGGAACCAGGATGATCAGCGGATGGATCAGTATGGCCACCGCGATCAGCTTCATTTCCTGGGCTTCAATCTTGCGGCCAAGAAATTCTGGTGTCCTGCCGACCATCAGTCCGCAAAGGAAGACAGCGAGAATGGCGTACATCAACATGTTGACCAAGCCGACACCTTTGCCTCCGAATACATTATTCAGCATCATCAAAGTCAGCGGTGTTATACTGCCGAGCGGAGTCTGGGTATCATGCATATTATTGACGCTGCCAGTCGTAGCGGCAGTTGTCACTGTCGTAAACAAGGCGGATTGCGGTATGCCGAAGCGAACTTCTTTTCCCTCCATGCTGCCTTGTGAAACATCTATGCCCATGCTATTTATCGCCGGATTCCCGCTGCTCTCCGCATAATAATTGAGTGACAGCAGCAGCACAAACAAGGTCATCATGGCGGCAAAAATCCCCCAGCCCTGCCGTTTATTCTTGGCGAACAGACCGTACATATAGGGAAGAGCTGTCGGCAGTGTCCACATCGACAGGATTTCAATCACATTGGTGAGCGGCGAGGGATTCTCGAACGGATGCGATGAGTTGGCCCCGAAGAACCCGCCGCCATTCGTTCCCAGATGTTTGATTGATTCCAGTGACGCGACCGGTCCGGTTGCAATCTCTTGAACTTGACCTTCGAGCGTTGTTAAGTGAATCATTGGCTTCAACGTCTGCGGAACCTGGAGTCCAACCAGCACCATGGTAATGAGCAGTGCAAGCGGCAGAAACACCCGGACAATCGCCTTAACGAAGTCTTCGAAGAAGTTTCCAAGCGTTGCCCTGCCTGTAATCCCTCTTACGAAAGCGACTGCTACAGAAAAACCACTGGCTGCAGAGGTAAACATAAACATTGTGATCACAGCCATTTGCGAGAAATAAGAAAGTCCGGTCTCCCCGCTGTAATGCTGCAGATTGGTGTTAGTAACAAAGCTGATTACCGTATTAAAAGTAAGTGTCTGTCCCATTCCAGTTATCCCGTTAGGATTAAGCGGCAGTCCCGCCTGTAAGCGGAGAACGATATACCCGAAGGCAACCAGTACAATGTTGGTCGACAAAAAGCTCAAAGCATAGGTCTTCCATGACATTCCTTCACGCTTATTAAGACCGCTTAATTTGAAAATCCAACGTTCGACACCGCCGAAGATGCGGTCTGTCTTATTCGGTTCATTTGAGAATACATGATATAAATAAGTCCCTGCCGGTTTTACCAGCAGCAGCAGTATGGCAATGACTACGATAATTTGCACAATGCCCACAGATGACCCTCCTTAATATATAGCTTCTAGTTTAATTAGAATTTCTCCGGATGAATCAAGGCGTACACCAGATACAGAAACAGTAGAAGGGTTACAGTTAAAACCACTGTCATGACTCTGTCCCCTCCTTGTCCTCAGCCACATGCCCGCACCATTGTGCAAACGCATAGAAAACTCCGAATATTGCAGCGAGCATCCCTGCCATATACACATCCATCATCGTCTTCACAACTCCTCTCCATGATTATCTCTTTCTCTAGCCTCTCTGATTTCTGAATTCAGCTTAACACTACTGCCATTAGTTCAGGGTTAGGGTTAATCTGGCAGAATTAAGATTGCATTAAGAGAGGAAGAAACAGCAAAAAACCATGCTCCCGGAAGAACATGGCTTATCTTATTACGAATATTTGTTATGAAAAGAATCAGATCCCTTTGCTGTCTTCTCCAGCCTGCAGCATCCTGTAGCCAACTCCGATATGGGTCTGGATGATCTTAGACTGTGCAGGTGATTTTTCAATTTTTTTGCGCAGAGTCGCCATGAATACCCGCAGGGCAGGGATATCATAGGTGTGAGTTCCCCAGATTTCCTTCAGGATAAGATTATGCGTCAATACTTTGCCTGCATTCTTGGCCAGCAGACACAGCAGCTTATATTCAATCGGGGTCAGGTGAATTTCTTCCTGTTCCATCCATACGCAGCCTGCGGCATAATCGATTGTTAAATTCCCGTTCTTAAAAACCGACGCATCCTTCTGAAGCTTGTCGCTGTCATAGCGGATACGCCGCAGACTAACCCGCAGCCGGGCCAGCAGCTCCTCCACACTGAACGGTTTAGTCAGATAATCGTCTGCACCTGCATCCAGTGCATCGATTTTATCGCGGTCCTCGCTTCGTGCACTGACAACAATGATGGGAATATTGGACCAGGACCGGACTTTCTTGATAATATCCACACCATCCATATCCGGCAGCCCCAAATCCAGTATCATAATATCCGGCTGATGGGACACCGCCTCTAGGATTGATGCTTCGCCGGTCTCAGCCGTATGATATTTGTAGCCTTGTGTCTCCAGCGTTGTCGTAATTAGCTTTCGGATCGGCTTATCATCCTCTACAACAAGGATCAATGGTTTATTCATGAACATTCACCTCCTCAGCCTGCAGGGTGAAGCTGAACACCGTACCCTGCGGTACATTATTCTTCACTTCAATTGTACCTCCATGAGCATGTACAATCGATTTGCACAAAGACAGCCCAAGCCCCAAGCCGCGGCGGCCGTCTCCGCGTTGATTGTCTGCCGTATAAAACATATCAAACAGCTTGCTCTTGGCTCCCTCGGATATCCCGGGACCGTCATCCGATATTTCAACCCTTACCCAGTGCTGTTCGCGTCTCGCCGATACAATGATTTCCGAACCGGCTTGAGTATATTTAATTGCGTTATCCACTAAATTAATAAGCACCTGTACAATCAGCCGGGAATCCATTTTGGCCATTAGCAGCTCATCTTCCAGCATCGTTTGAATAATGTGCTCTTCCCTGTTACGGTTGATATGCATCAGCGCTTCAGCAATAACCTCTTCCAGCAGCTCTGCCTGAAAGTTTAGATTTAAACTGCCATTGTCGATCCTCGTAATGGATAGTAAATTCTCCACCAGGTTGATGAGCCACATGGAGTCGTCATATATATCCGTGTATAAGCTTGTTTTCTGCTCCTCGCTCAATACCATAGAGTTTCCCATAAGAATTCCGGCATTGCCGGAAATACTGGTAAGCGGCGTACGGAGATCATGGGAAATCCCCCGCAGCAGATTGGCGCGCAGCTGTTCCTGCTGGATTTGCAGCGAGATTTCCTTTTGCCGCTCATTGAGCAGCTCTTTCTCCAGTGCCAGCGCGCATTCGCCGAGCATGGCAATCATAAGGCTTTTCTCAAAGATCCCCAGAGGCTCTTCCTGGTCCATAACAATAGCAGCTACTGCAAATACAGTATCCCCGCCACGGACCGCGTGATATAAACAGCTGGCAGCCGAAAAAGTATCCGTGGTTGCTCCGGCACGTTTATTATTCTTGAACACCCAATCAGCAACAGCCCATTCGTTCACCCCGGTATATGCCCGGGGGTTAACCGCCGATTCTAACTTTGGATAAATCAGCGGCTCAGCTATGGTGTCCTCCTCCACGGGGTAGAATATGACCATCCGGTCCAGTAGCTTCACCATTTGGACGGCAGTTTCATTGATGATCGCAGGGAGACCCTCCGCCTGCTGCAGTTTACGGCTTGTCTCCAAGAGCACTTCTGTCCGGTACGCTTTCTGTGCTGATTGACGCGCCTGCTCCTTAATCCTCATGGTTAGTGTACTGCTTATAATGGAAGCCAGCAGCATGACCAGAAAGGTAACCGGATACCCGGAATCATGCGCTTCTAAAGTGAAATATGGCTTAGTGAAGAAATAGTTGAAGACAAGCACGCTTAAGATCGAAGTTATTGCACTATACAGCCTGCCACTGGTAACCATTGCATTCAGCAGAACTCCCAAAATGTAAACTGTAATAATATTCGCTTCCCGGAACCCGAGAATTTGGAACCACAGTCCGATAAGCGTACATACAGTCAGAATGCCGATCGTCTTCACGGTGTCAGCCAGTGAGAGGTGCGGCTTCACATAAGCCGGAAATCTGTTATAGGGGGCCGGCTGGGTATCCGGAATAATATGTATATCAATATTGGGTGCCAGCGCAGTCAGCTTATCCACCAGACTGGTTTTAGTGAGCCATCTTTTTTTACTGCTCTGGGAACGGCCGATCACAATCTTGGTTACCCGGCTTGATTTGGCATATTCGGCAATTTGTCCGGAGACATCCTCACCATATACCGTGGCCAGCTGCGCACCGAGCTGTTCGGCGAGCCGCAGATTTTCTCTGAGTTCAGTTTTGCTTTTGGGCGTGAGATCTTTGGTTTTCGGTGTTTCCACATACAGTGCCGTAAAAGAGCCGCGGAACGCTTCAGCCATCCTAGCAGCTGTTCGGATCACCTTTTTGCTAGAGGTAGCTGAAGACAGACAGACTAGAATATGATCTGCTGTGTTATAGGTATTTTTATTTGCCTTTTCACTGTAACGCTGAGCAATACGATTCAGCTGATCCGCTGTATAACGTAAAGCAATTTCCCGCAAGGCGATTAGCTTGTTTTTAACAAATACACGAGATTCGGCTGCCTCTTCCCCCTGCTCCCCAGGGTATAGCTTTCCTTTGTTCAGACGTTCGATCAGGTCATCGGGTGGAATGTCGACTAGTTCAATCTGATCGGCACTATCAAATACACTATCCGGTATACGCTCAGTTACAGAGTTTCCTGTAATTGCCGCAACTATATCATGCAGGCTTTCTATGTGCTGGACACTAATTGTTGTATATACGTTAATTCCCGACCGCAGCAGTTCCTCGACATCCTGGTATCTTTTTTTGTGCCGGCAGCCGGCTGCGTTATGATGAGCGAGTTCATCGAGCAGAATCAGGTCCGGCCTTCTGCGGATTGCCTGATCCAGATCAAATTCATGGATTACAGCTGTTTTTGAGGGAAGCTCCAGCAGTGGAAGCTGTTCCAGACCCTCCGCAAGAGCCGCTGTTTCCGGGCGGTGATGGGCCTCTATGTATCCGGCAACGACGTCCATACCCTCCTTCTGCTCCTCAAGAGCGGCATCCAGCATGGCGCAAGTCTTGCCAACCCCCTCGGCATAACCAAAAAAGATCTTTAACCTGCCGCGTTTTTTCTCCCCCGGGGTCCCTGAGGTCTGCTCCGGCAGTACAGCAGCGCCGGTTCGGTAAGGTGCCATGTTAAGCCCCTTTCTGACAATGTAGTTGCTGTTAGCTAGTATAGCATGCACAAAATCAGCGTTGTATTACAACTTTGACCCTGGCATTAAGATTGCATTAAGATTCACGCAGCAAAAATCAGGGACCACCTAAACAGCCGATACATGTCAACAAAAATTTATGACAAGATTGTAATCTTTTTTTAATAAATGGATTAAAAGCCTTGCGGGTTCAGTGGAATCACTGTCATTAGTAATTTATGTTAAGAAAATCTATGTTAGGGTTGATTCAAGTGATAAACCAGACTGCAATAACAGGAGGTAACACACATGAATACAACTCACAAAAGACGTTTCCGTAACTTTACGATCGGAGTCAGCTTAGGAGCAGCCTTATTAGCTGCCGGAACCGGATTCACCGGGAACAGCAGCACTGCCTATGCAGCAACTAGTACAACTACTGCGAGTACCGTCTCTGCTAGTATTGCTGATCAAGTTATTGCGACGGGCTTGAAGTATCAGGGCGTTCCTTATGAATACGGTGCAGAGTCTGGGAATACCAGTTCTTTTGACTGCTCTTCATTTACACAATTTATATTTGAACAAAATGGCATTTCCCTTCCCCGTTCATCCAAACAACAGTCGACCGTTGGCACATTTGTCCCCAGAAATGAACTGCAGCCAGGTGATCTTGTATTTTTCTATTCTCCGGTGCATCATGTAGCTATATATATGGGTGACGGTAAAATACTTCACACGTACGGCGATGATGGAGTGACAATTACTCCCCTTGATACAGGCTGGTGGGATTCCCACTATACAACCGCACGCCGCGTATTGCCGGCAAACGGACTAGCGGCAACGGATAGCCGACCGGCTGTAGCTTCCCCGGACACAGCCACCCCAGCTTCCATTGATGATTCCTCTCAGGATCAGATCATTGGAGATGCTTGGAATTGGCTGTACAATTTTGAATAAGCAGCAAATAATCTAATCCTATAATCCCTGAAATCTAACAAGCCGATTCTGTTAATGAACAGATCGGCTTGTTTATTTTACGTGACCAAAGATTATAGATTTCAAAATGTAATTTATTTACTGAACAGCTCCACCGACTGTGTATCCATAACCGGATTCCAGTAACGACCGATCTCAATAGTTAGCGGCTGAGGTAACTCGTCGGCCTTCTCTCCAAAGTAATAAGCGAATTTCTCTTCTACCGCTGAAGAACTTCTAGACAACGATTGGCTAAAATACCCGCTCCCATCAGCTTCAGTATGAATTTTCCCTTGGGCATCTGTGTAGCTGTCCTTCAGTAGCATAATGAAACTGTCTTTTGCCTGATCTGTTTCTACTTTGTGCCGGAATACGAGTACTCCTGTACCAGCCGTTTTATCATTATCGTCAATGGTAAGACCGTCAGGAGCCTCAATAATCTTCTTCTTGTCCAGATCTAGGACAATTTTCATCTGATTCTTATCGAGCGCCGCAATTCCGAAGGTTTTGAGTGAAAGGGTGTCCAGCGCAGCATATTCACTGCTCTTATACACAAGCGTAAAGTTGGATTCATCCGTAAAAATCTCAGAATTATTCTTTGTGATGTCTGTGGGATAATAGGATTTTATCATTTTGTCTCCGCTTTTACCGATCAGCACGGGGTTAATCAGGCCGAAAATCTGTTTACTATTACGCTCATCCACTTCCACATCCACATAAGTGTTCAACGGAGTAATTAGCACCTGATTCACTTTGAGCTTTTGCCCTCCGATGGTCATATCCTGTTTGGCAAACCATGTTCGGTTCTGATCTTTGAGTAAGCCGGAATTAAGCTCGAAGGGTACGTCAAGACTGGTGCGGTATTTATTACTGCTGGATGTCAGCGCTATTTCCGATATTTGCGTCAGAATCACATTGTATTTCACATCCTTCGGATAGTCCGTTTCCGGTGAAAGATAGTTAGAGTAGACAAAATAAACCGTTTCCCCCGCTCTGATCTTGTTGTCACTGCCTGCCATCTCTAGGCTAGCGCCTATGTCCGCTGCCTTGAACTTGCCAAAATCCAGCGAAAAGTCGGCATGAATTACAGTCTCACCGGTATTATTCTGCACGCTGTACAAGATAAATACCTGCCGCCCGTCACTCACCGTCCCCATAACTTCGACCCGAAATCCGGCTTTCTCTACACTCTTGTAAACAGGCTGAACAAGGTTTTGGTCGAGAGCGTTTTCCAGCGGCTTACTTGTTAAGTGCGAACTGTCGAACGTTTTGGAATCTGTCCAAGCCTTGTTAAGTGCAGCGTTTCGGACTGCATATTCTGTATCTTCCACCGGTGCTTTAAGGAATGTGAATAATAAGAAGACTACGGCTGCTGCGGTTAATGTAACACTCACACCGGAAAATAGGCTCTGCCGCTTCGCCAGCCGCTTTCCCCGGAGTACACCATTCTGCATAGCGTTATAAATTTTCATCTCCTGCAGGCTTTTGGCAGTTCGCTTCACTTCCTCTGCATTCTGCCGCAGAATGCGGTCTTCTGAATCTGTCATAGTTATGGCCTCCCTAATTCCTACAGATAATTACGCAGTTGTTTAAGCCCTTCGCGCAGCCAGGTTTTGATCGTGCCTTCCGGTTTCTCCAGCACCTCCGCAATTTGCGCGGCTGTCATATCCTGATAGTATTTGAGAATTACAGCATGCCGGTATTTCGGCTTCATCCGGTGCATTGCTCGTTCCAAGTCTATCCGTTCGTTGCTTTGCATCTCCTGCGCCGCTTCCTCTGCCAGCTTTTCCGCCGGATAAACACGCTTTTTACGCCGGAGTTCGTCCATGCAGCAGTTAATGGTAATCCGGATCAGCCAGGGTGTAAAGGCTTGCTCATCCTTCAGCTTGTTGCGCTTCATCCATGCCCGGCATGACGCCTCCTGCACCACTTCCAGCGCGTCTGCTTCGTTCCGCATATAACTGTAAGCGAGAGCATACATTTTGCGGTGCTCCACATACAGCCGTCTGAAAAAAGCTGCTTCATTCAAATGTGCTAGATCCACAGTACGAACCTCATTCATTGTATCCTCTAACAAGCACCACTCCCCCTTTATTTTCATGATGTGATATCCGGAAAAGGCCGCTTTCAATATGTATCTATAAGTAAGACGCCGTTCAGCGTAAAAACGATTGATTTTTCTGATATTTCTAATTCAACTTATATAAACAGAAAAATAAGACCAGCCCTTTTTTGCTAAAGGTTTGGTCTTATTGTACACTTCCCGGCAGTATGCTGCTGTTAGAGACGGCAGGCTAAATGTTACCCGCCCGCTTCATCTTCCTCCCAAACCAGACGCGCAAGCGGAAACGGGGAGATCGCGCGCTCCAGGATCCCCTGCACATGGGCAATAGCAACGCCGTAATTCACGATGGGCACGCCGTTTAGGGCTGCCTGCTCCATCCGCCAGAGCATCTGCCTGCGGTTGATCATACAGCCGCCGCAATGCACAATGAGCGCATAATCGTTCACGTTATCAGGGAAGCTCATGCCATTCGCATGATGAAACTCGATGTTCCTGCCAGTCGCCTGCCGGATCCAGCGCGGAAGCTTCACACAGCCGATATCGTCCGGCTGGGTGTGATGAGTGCAGGGCTCGGCGATCATAACCTTGTCTCCATCCTGGAGCCGGTCAATCGCCCGCGCGCCTCTGACCAGTTCCTCCAAATTCCCCTTATGCCTGGCGAACAGGATAGAGAATGAGGTAAGCGGAATGTCCCTGGGTGTATCGGCGGCAACCTTCAGAAAAACCTGCGAATCTGTAATCACCAGCCGCGGCTTCCTGCCGAGGCTCTCCAGGGTCTGCTTCAGTTCATGTTCCTTGGTAACAACAGCTATGGCATCGCTCTCCAGAATATCGCGAATGGTCTGCTGCTGGGGCAGGATGAGCCTGCCTTTGGGGGCTGCTTTGTCAATCGGGACGACCAGCACAACCAGATCACCGGGAGTCAGAAGGTCCCCTACAATGCGGAAGCGGCCATCCTCCTCCGGAACTGCAGTAGTCAGCGCTTTCCTAAGCTTGCTGACCCCCTGATGCTCTGCCGCTGAAGCAGGGATGACTTGGAATCCCAACATTTCTTGCGATATTTCCACCAGTGCCGCAAGGTCATTGCCATTCGGTTCACCTGTCCTGTTTAACAAATCCGTTTTATTTAATACTCCAATGACAGGGATGTTTTTGCTCTGTATAAGTCCGGCAATCTCCTTGTCAAAGGAGGTCACACCGCTATCTGCATCGATAACCAGCAGGGCAATATCGGTTTTGTTCAACACTTCCAGCGTTTTCTTTTTGCGCTGCCCCCCAAGCTCTCCTTCATCATCCAGACCCGCTGTATCTATTAGCACAACAGGTCCGAGCGGAAGCAGCTCCATCGATTTATAGACAGGATCCGTAGTCGTCCCTTTCACAGGAGACACGACGGCAATGTCCTGCTTGGCCAGCGCATTGATCAGGCTGGATTTGCCGGCATTGCGCCTGCCGAATAAGGCAATATGCAGGCGGCTTCCACGGGGGGATTCGTTCAGGCTCACGTTATTCTCTCCTTGTACCAAAATCTAAATGAACGCAAGTATTGTTTATTTGCCGGGTACACCGGGTTTCGTGATCTGATTAAGATTCAATATCTGATCAATTTGCTCCACTGGAAGCAGCCGGGATTCCACAAGCACCTGGCGTACAGATTTACCTTCCAGGCTGGCTCTTTTGGCAACCTCAGCACTTTTCTCATAACCAATATGGCCTATGAATGCGGCAGCAAGCACGGCGGAGTTCTCCAGCAGCTCACTGCATCGCTCTGCACAGACAAGAATACCCCGTACACAACGTTCCTCGAATAACCGGACGGCATGGTCTAGAATCTCCAGCGATTCCAGCAGCGATTCCGCAATTAGCGGCATAAAAGCATTCAGCTCCAGCTGTCCGCCGGTGGCAGCCAGGGTAACCGCCGCATCATTGGCGATTACGCGCATCGCTGCAAGGCCGGTCATCTCGGCCATTACCGGATTGACCTTACCGGGCATGATCGAAGATCCTGCCTGTACGGCAGGGAGCTTAAGCTCCCCAAACCCGCCCGCAGGTCCGCTTGCCAGCAGACGAAGATCACCTGAAATCTTCAGCAGATTCACAGAGGCGGCTTTTAGCAGGCCGGAGACTTCAACGAACACATCCATATTCTGCGTCGGGTCCATTGGAAATTCACTGCGCGCCAGACCATAGCCGGTCAGTTCCTGCAGCAGATCAGTCATATAGAATGTATACTTGGCCGGCGCATTCATTCCGGTGCCGATCGCAGTACCGCCTATGTTGATTTCCCTCAGCCGCTCCTCAGCTTTGTAGAGCCGCCAGCGGTCTCTTGCGACCGCTTTGGCGTAAGCCCCGAAGCCCTGGCCCGCCGTCATCGGCAGGGCATCCATCAGTTCCGTGCGTCCCAGCTTCAGTACATCCGCGAATTCAAGCTCTTTCTCCTGTAAAGTCTCCTGAAGGGAAGCGAACGCCTCACTGAGTCTGCGGACCAGGCCAATTGCAGCAATTCTCAGCGCGGTCGGGTAGACGTCATTCGTGGATTGACAGCAGTTGACATGATCCAGCGGATGCACCAGCGTGTAGTCTCCAAGCACCCCGCCCATCAGCTCAATCGCCCGGTTTGCCAATACTTCATTAACATTCATATTGGTTGAAGTGCCTGCACCACCCTGCAGTGCATCAACAGTAAACTGCTCCAAGTAATTCCCGCCCTGAATGTCATCACAGGCCTGCACGATGGCCGAAGCAATCTCCGCCGGATACGTATTCAGCTTCAAGTGGGCCAGCGCCGCCGCTTTTTTCACCGTGACCAGGCTCTGGATCAAATTCGGGTTAACCGCCCGCCCGCTTACAGGGAAGTTATCCATGGCACGGGCCGTATGAATTCCATAATACGCAGATTCCGGTATATCCCTGATGCCTAATGCATCCTGTTCACGGCGTAATGCTCTGCATGCCTGCTCCATCGTATTGCCGGCTCCTTAAGTTAAGAATTCACATGCATAATTTCAAGTACACGCGGCAGGATGCCTTTGAAGTAAGCAAAGGCAATACCGTAATTCGTAATCGGCACCTGCTGTTCTCCCGAGCTCGACAGCCGGTTCATCAGCTGCTTCCGGTTGAATATACAGCCGCCGCAGTGCACGATCAGCTTATACCCGGAAAGATCGGCCGGGAAGTCAGGCCCTACACTGGTTCTGATCTCCAGCTTGCCTCCTGCTATTTCCTGCAGCTTCGCTTTCACCAGTTCACGGTCAATCTCGCCGTTATGCGGATGATGGATACAGGCCTCGGACAGAAGCACCATATCCCCCGGCTGCAGGCTGGAAATCGTCTCAGCCCCTGCTACAAAGGTTGGTAAATCTCCCTTAAACCGTGCCATCAGAATAGCAAAGGTGGTTAACGGCACGTTGGCCGGCAGTATTTCGCTCACACTGTCATATACCTGGGAATCCGTGATGACCAGATCCGGCATCCCTTTGAGGTTCATCAGTAGGGTCGGAAGCTCAACCTCAGTAACGGACAAAGCCATTACATGATGATCCAGTAAATCACGCAGGATCTGCTGCTGGGAGGACACTAAACGGTATTTCGGTGCAGGAATCGTCTCCGGCATAACCATCACCACGACTTCGCCAGGGCTCACCAGATCGCCAAGAATACTGGCACGCTCAAATTCAGCAGGGGCAAAATCGCGAATCGCATGGCGCAGGCTTCCGAAATTTATGTTTTTCTTTGAACTGATTTTGACGAACGGAATCTTCAATTCTGTTTTTAACAGATCCACATCGACATAATGATCATCTACTTTCGTAATCACACCGATCACGGGAATGTTGCGTTTGACCAGCTCATGGTACCATTCCTTTTCCAGCTTATAGTCATCTGACTCCCCCGAGAAAATCAGCAGGCTTAGATCGGTCAAATCCATGACCTCCCGGGTCTTCTGCACACGGAAACGGCCAAGATCGGATTCATCATCAATCCCTGCTGTATCTACGATGATAACGGGACCCACTATCGGGATGTCAAAAGCCTGAAAGACCGGTTCTGTCGTTGTACCCGGCTTGTCGTTAACAATCAGAAAAGGCATCCCGGTAAGCCCGTTGATCAGACTGGATTTCCCGGAATTTCTCCGGCCAAAAACAGCAATATGCATCTTGTTAGATTGCGGTGTGGTTTGCATTGCGAATCTCTCCTTATGGGTCTATTAAAAGCGCAAATCCCGCTCGCCGTTTTCGAGCCGCTGCAGCCGGTCTTTTGTTATTTTCCGTGCGGCTTCCTTGGGAATATCATCGAGCCCTCTGCGGATGATTTCTTCACCAAGTGCGCGGGTTTCCTCATCGGCGTAATCCAGTAAATATTCTTTAAACGTTAAAAGCGAGTTCGGCTGGCACACGTTATGAATCTGTCCCGATTTTGCCAGACGCATGAACCGGTCACCGGTTCGCCCTTCCCGGTAACAGGCGGTGCAATAGCTGGGCACGTAGCCATCCCGGCAAAGTCCGCGTATAATTTCTTCAGGCGAACGGTGATCACCAACTTCGAACTGGGGTTTTTCCTTGGACATCCCAGCCAAGCCCTGCTTTGCTTCCATATAACCGCCTACCCCTGTACTGGACCCGGCGCTCACCTGGGAAATCCCGAGCTGAATGACCTCATCACGGAAAGATGGCTCTTCACGAGTGGAAAGAATCATTCCGGCATAAGGAACGGACAGCCGCAGAACGGCAACCAGCTGCTTGAACTCATCATCCTTCACCAGGAATGGATACGTTTTCAAGTTTACATTGTCCGCCTCGCGCAATCGGGGAACGGATACTGTATGCGGGCCGACCCCGAAGCGTTCTTCCAGGTGTTCTGCATGCATTAACATCGCAATGGTGTCATATTTGTGGTCATATAAACCGTAAAGAACACCTACGCCGACATCATCGATCCCGCCCATCTGAGCGCGGTCCATGGCCGTGGTATGCCAGTCATAATCCCGTTTGGGACCGTTGTGATGCAGCGCTGCATAGGTGGGTCTATGATAGGTTTCCTGAAAAAGAATATAGGTCCCTATCTCCGCCTCCCTCAGCTTCTGGTAATCTTCAATTGTGGTTGCAGCAATGTTGATGTTCACGCGGCGGATGCTGCCATTATCGACCTTTACGGAATACACCGTTTTGATCGCATCAACGACATAATCAATGTCACATTGCACCGGGTCCTCTCCTGCTTCAATAACCAGGCGCTTATGGCCCAGACCCTGCAGCACACGGACTTCATCCGCCAATTCATCCTTGCTCAGCTTCCGCCTTACAAAATCCTGATTGGACTGTTTATATCCGCAGTATTCGCAGTTATTGACACAATAATTGCTTATATACAAAGGAGCAAATAAGACAATTCTATTGCCGTATATTTTCTCCTTAATCACCCTTGCTGAGCTGTAAATCTCCGCCAGAATTTCTTTATCCGTAACCTCCAGGAGTACTGCGGCTTCCCGGTGGGTCAATCCCTTGCAGGACCTGGCTTTCTCTAAAATAGACCGGACAACGGCCTCTTCGCCGGCCAGACTCTTCGCCTCTTCCAGACTGGATAATATCTCTGTGTCATTGATAAAATCCGCCGGTTCCCAATCCTTCCGCAATTTCGACATCCTCCTTACCTCCTACAGTTCCAAAATTCCCCTCCGCCACTTTTCCCTGAATATTAATTTTTAAAGTTCAATGAAAAGTTCAATGTAACTAGGCGTATGCTGATCAAGCTAAGTGGAATTTCTCCATTTATTTGTCAATCCAACACTTGGATAAGTATGATAGCGGGAAAAACTCCACTTAAATGTATCGAATTGCCTCTCAGAAGGGTGTATAGACCTAATTAGGTGGAGGTTTTCCATTTAATTGTCTTAAAGGTTTAAAGGTGAACGGATTAAGTGGGAATATTCCACTTATATATTGAATCTTTCTCTTTCTGAAACAAAATCGCTACGAACACCTCAGTTCCGAAACTGGGCATCTTAACCCCCGAACCTTCCTCAGAACAGAGCATCAAAGCCCATCTGCCCAGAGCATTACTTACCCGCACCTCGCCACTCCGGACCCGACTGCCTTAATACATCGAGCGCACCGTATAGTGCGTATGCAGCAGCTCATGGGCAAGGTGACCATTCGGTTCGCCCAGAAACTCCTCGTACAGCACTTTGATAAAAGGATTGTTATGCGATTTGCGGATAGTCTGCGCCTCATCCTCGGAGTAAATCGCCTTAGCCCGTGCGGCTTTGATATCGATCTGTTCGGAGGTTTTGGCATCTACAATCGGCTGGCCGCCTCCGGTAATGCAGCCTCCGGCGCAGGCCATCACTTCCATGAAGTCATAGCTTTTCTCTCCCCGCTGCATCGCTTCCATTAACCTACGGGCATTGCCGAGGCCGTGAACGACCGCAGTACGGATCTGCTTACCATCCGGCAGCTCGATGATATTCTCCTTGATTCCAGTCATGCCGCGGACAACGGTATATTCGATCGTTTCGAGCGGTTTGTCTGAGGTCAGCTCGAAAACCGTACGGAGGGCAGCCTCCGCTACGCCACCGGTTGTGCCGAAGATCGCTCCTGCACCGGAGCCGATGCCAAGCGGATTGTCAAAAGCCTCATCCTTCAGGTTCCCAAAGTCGATCCCGGCCTCCTTGATCATCGCTGCCAGCTCACGGGTCGTCAGTACCCAGTCCACATCCTGCATATTTTCGTGAGACAGCTCATCCCGTGCACCTTCGAACTTCTTCGCCGTACATGGCATAATCGAGACGACGACAATATTCTGCGGATCGATACTGAGCTTCCCGGCAACATAGGATTTAATTATAGCCCCTTCCATCTCATGCGGAGATTTGCAGGTAGACAGGTTATCCAGCATATCCGGGAAGTTATGCTCCATAAACTTCACCCAGCCCGGACAGCAAGAGGTCATCAGCGGCAGATTCTGTCCGCTGATAAACCGGGAGAGCAGCTCGGTACCTTCCTCCATTATGGTCAGATCCGCCCCGAAGTTCGTATCGAACACTTTATCAAACCCCAGTCTGCGCAGCGCAGCCACCATCTTGCCGGTGGTGCGCGTGCCGATAGGCATGCCGAATTCTTCTCCAAGCGCTACACGCACGGCAGGTGCTGTCTGCACGACAACATATTTGGCCGGATCAGCGATAGCATTCCATACATCACTGATGTTCTCATGCTCTGTAAGTGCGCCTACCGGACAAGCCATAATACACTGGCCGCAGTTGACGCAGGTGGATTCCGCCAGCGACCGGCCAAAGGCTGTGGATATTACAGTATCAAATCCCCGTTTGGCGAAGCCGATGGCACCCACGGTCTGCACCGTACCGCAAGCGCCAACGCAGCGTCCGCAGAGGATGCATTTGGAGGCGTCACGCAGAATGGGGTTTGATAAAGTGTTCGATACGAACTTCGGGGCGGATCTGACCATAATGGAGGAAGGTACCGAGCTGCTCTCCCGGTTTATCAGCG
>CAKMKL010000276.1 GCA_927443375.1 uncultured Paenibacillus sp.
CATATGAGATAGAATCCGATATTTTGATTGTTCACAAAAATAGGTGCAATACTGGTAAGCACTTCGATGACTTCGCCGTCTTTGGCGATAAGTGTATTTATGTGCTGCTCAACCGAATGATCGTACAGCGCCCGATCCAGAATGTTCTGGACATTCTCCTGTCCGATTAGCTCTGCAAGCTCCATCGAGTCCGAACTGATCGGTATGGAGCTTGCAGAGCTAATCGGACAGGAGAATGTCCAGAACATTCTGGATCGGGCGCTGTACGATAATTCGGTTGAGCAGCACATAAATACACTTATCGCCAAAGACGGCGAAGTCATCGAAGTGCTTACCAGTATTGCACCTATTTTTGTGAACAATCAAAATATCGGATTCTATCTCATATGCAAGGACATCTCTGAGCAGAAACAGTTGTTGCTGGCGAAGGAGACCGCCGAATCCACAAACAAAGCTAAAAGTGAGTTTCTAGCCATGATGAGCCATGAAATTCGCACCCCCATGAACGGGGTCGTCGGTATGACGGATATTCTGCTTGATCATACGGAGCTTAATGAAGAACAACGGGGTTATGTGGAGATCATCCGCAAAAGCGGGGATACTCTGCTCAATATTATCAACGACATCCTTGATCTCTCTAAGATTGAGGCAGGACGAACAGAACTACAAGAGGATACATTCGAACTGCGCCGATGTATTAATGAGAGCTTCGCCGTCATTTCCCTGAGAGCCGAACAAAATCACTTGGAGCTCTCGAGCACGATAAATCACGGTGTTCCTGACTACATTTACGGTGATGCCGAACGTCTAAAACAAGTGCTCATAAACCTGCTCGGCAATGCCGTAAAGTTCACTTCCAAGGGAAGCATATCAGTAAAGGTAAAGCTTGGAGAGCAGGATCCATCCCTGTTGGTATTTACGGTAACCGATACGGGTATTGGGATTGAACCCGCGCAGCTCAACGAAATATTCGAACCGTTTGCACAGATTGACAGTTTTATGGCGCGCAGGCACGAAGGCACTGGCCTTGGGCTTGCCATCAGCCGCAGAATTATCGGGTTGATGGGCGGTGAGATTTACGCCGAGAGTGACGGTAAGAATGGCTCGTCATTTACTTTCACAATCAGGCTCAAGGAAACAGTCGCACCCCAGACACAAGAGATTCACCTGCAAAAACGTCAAACGGTACGAGAAGCGAGCATTTTAATTGCTGAAGACAACCATATCAACCAGCTAGTGTTGACCAAAGCACTTGAGAAAATGGGACACAAGGTTACTACCGTCACTAACGGCATAGACGCTGTTCAAGCAACGCAGAGCAAGCATTTTGATCTCATTTTAATGGACTTGCACATGCCGATTATGAACGGCTTCGATGCAATGAAGTTGATTAAAGAGGAACTCAAAGAGAACAGCCCGCCCATCATTGCGGTCACAGCCAATGCTTTGAAGGGTGACCGGGAAAAGTGCCTTACGGAAGGAATGGATGAATATATCAGTAAGCCTATAAAACGTGACGTTGTCCAAAAGCTATTAAACCAGTTTGTAAAGTAAACTGCCTTTTGAAAAGATCGTGCGCTGTAACGCCGCATCCATCGTCCAAAAAGTTGTTTTCCCAAATTGTCCTGGTATATACTGGATATGATTCTGTGTGAGGTTTGTCACAACAATAGTTCATTACAGAAACGGAGTGAACACATGATTCATAATCACTGGAAATTCGGTAAACTGATTCTTATGACGACTGCGCTGGCCTGGGTCCTGGGGGCATGTTCTGACAAGGATTCCACCGCAACTAAAGAACCGGAGAATCAATCAGCAGCTGTTCAGGTTGAGGAAACAGAGAGACCGGAGTACTTGCCAAAAGACTTTCCACTCCCGGATGATGCTGAAATAACCACCTCCCACTCGGAGCAAAACGACGGCAAAAAGTCGGTTCTTTTAATTTTTAAATCCCAAGAAAAACTCGACAAGCTGGCAGGAACTTATAAACAATATTTTGAGGAACAAGGGATCACAGATGCATCGGAAACCATTGACGAGAAAAACCTCATTCTTCAAGGAGATACAGATGCTGAAAGCTGGTCACTGATTGGTGGTACGTTGTCCACGCAGGAAGACACTGTAGAGCTGACCTTAACCTGGTCTGAGTTGTAATTTATTAGATAGTACCCTGAAGCGATCTTGACAAAGAGCTGTTAAACAGCTTTTTCAAGATCGCTTTTCTTAAGGAATGGAAGAAATAGTGAATTTAGCTGTACCCTCTAAAGGAATGACAGCCGTCCGCCCATTTGACGGATATGGTTCTCTTCGGCCCATAGGATAAAATAATTGTAGAACGTATCACCGATTTGGACCGGGCGGGGGTATCTTACGATGAGGGCGGCCTGCCGGTTCATCTCCGCGGGTTGGTCGGCCGACGGAAAAATGAAGCAAGCCTCCCTGTTTTGAATCGTCATCATGACAATCCTGGGAGAAGAGCCGTATGGCATCAATGGATGAAAAGCTTCGGAGCTGCATACATCAGCAATCCGGTTACCCGCTGAAATCGCGGATACCTGAAAAAAACCGTCAGGCCCCTCGTATCTCTCATCGCTGACCTGGTGCCAGTATGCGGGATACGGAAAGGATACTCTATACACGGAGTTTGTGTAGATGTTTTCCGATACCCTTCTGACGCGGGGAGACCACTGCAGGGCAGTAATCCGGGTGCCGCTGAGGACATTCACCGGTACCTGCTTCCTGAGATCAACAATCCAGAACTGACTTGCGCTTTCTACATCTGAACATCCCGATAAATAGGCGATATTGTCACCATCCGGCGACCAGCTGACGGGAGTGGCAAAACAGCTGGAGGCCGAGAGTGTCCTTTGATTCTTCCCGGTTCGGCTGTCGATTTGGATGAGAGAATAATAATTCGGCTCCTGATAGGCGGTTGCACTGTAGGCGATGCTCCGGGAGTCAGGGGACCATGCCGGAAAATAATTTTTGGCGAGCGGTCCGCCTTCCAGCGTATAGATGGTGCCGGTGGCCAGATCCACCGTCGAAATCATGGAGATGCTTGCACCGGGGAATGTATAAAGTGCAAACGTTCCGTCCGGGGAAATACGAACGTTATGGAGCGGTCCATCCGTATTTTGCGTGATTTGTCTCCGGTTTGTGCCATCGGTCCCGATGCGGAAGAGCTGGGTGTTGCCGCTGGAATCCGGAGCCGCGAACAGAAGCTCTCTACCCGAAGGGAACCACTGGACATCGCTGGCACCCGGCTCCGGGATGGCATAGCTGTTATGTGAGAACGTATTATAGATGATGATTCTCCCGTTTTTGACATATGCGAGAAACCGGCTGTCCGGGGACCAGCTCAACAATGTGTAGGGTTCAATTTGGTCAATCCGGGCAACGGTGAGCGTAACGGCATCAAGCACGTGGATCACGTTGTTAGTGCCGATGAAAGCAATTCTTCTGCTGTCCGAAGACCAATAGGGAACGGAAAACTCCGCACCAAGCCCCTGAGTAAGTTGATAATTAAAGCCGTCCTGCGGCCGGTACAGCCAAATGTCGAACGTTCCGCCACGGTCCGACGTGTAGGCAATCCATCCTTGAACGAGATCATGAGAACCAGCTTGCACAGCGAACATCCTCTCCTGAATCATTTATACTTCAAATGTATTCAGCGAGGGGCGGTTAGGCGACAGCCCGGGACTACAGGTTTATTGCAACCTCAGGCATCAGCGGAATTTGGAAATTAAGTTTACATCTTCGCAGTTCCAGCCATGTTTCGCGATAAGCCCCCAGCAATCCGGCCGTGATCCATCGGTATCAGTGACATTATAGAGGTCGGCAAGCTGGCGGGCTGTTAGTATGCTTCCTGAGAAACGCGCATTCTCCGGGTCGGCTGCCAGTTTAGCAATACCACGGGCAACATAGGTTGGTGATTCGGAAATCGCAAAACCAGGGATGGTTCGACAGGCTTCCTGCCATGTTTGTTCGGTCACACCGAAATTTTGAAGCATAGCTTCTGATCTAAGCCATCCTGGAGTGACTCCAAGAGCTGTCACGGGAGAATTGGCTAATTCATGTGTAAGCCCTTTCACAATACGTCCGACGTTAGTTTTTTCTAAGTCATAATACAATCCTACATTTTGACGGAATTCCGTGTTTGCCTCCGCTGTTCCATCGGTCATTTCAATGACGATTCCTTTGTCTCCCCGAAGCATTAATGGCAATGCATAGTACAGAGTGATTAAATGCGTATCGATACCCATTCGCATCATTTGGAGTCCACCGTTCAAGTCATGCTCCCACAGCCGTTTATCCCACTCCGCATACCGATCACCGCCAAAAATATCGTTAACTAAGATGTCGAGACGTTGGTGCCGATCGTCAATCTGCCCGATAAGCGAACGAACTGCTTCAGGATCTAAATGATCAGTCCGGATAGCAAGTCCCTCTCCCCCTATGCTACGGATCAAATCTTCTGTCTCTTCGATTGTTTCCGGACGACCCATTTCTGAACGACCCTCTTTGCGGCTGCTTCGCCCTGTGGCATAAACAAAAGCCCCGGCTCGGGCGAGTTCAATTGCAATCGCTCGACCCGCACCTCGGGTAGCTCCTGTTACCAGGGCTATTTTATTTTCCAGAATTCTTCCCATCCTAAATTCTATCCCTTTTCGTCATTTAACATTTTTAACTTCATTGTGATATTCAAAGTATTATTTTCCCAATCATAACCTGAAATAGGACAGACACACTGCAACAAATCTTATGTTATCAACAGCAAAAAAACTTCCACCACTTAAAGGTAGAAGCTTCTAAGGTATAGATTTACGCGAACATCCCGTCAGTAACAAGTGGAGTCGCCTAGGGTCGATCGGTTTGTTTCCTGATTGAGCTTTGGCAAAAGCTTGGGCGTGTTGGAGTAAGTATAGTATTGAGCGCATCACATCGCGTTAAGCCCTGCTGTAACGATAGTAGGCATTGTTTCTATGGTGACATTACCCGCTACAGCTCTCGAAATCATACAGGACTTTTCTGCCATATGTGCCAGCCGTTCGGCTTTCGTAAGTTCTGCTTCGGTTGCATCCGCTTTGAGTACAATCCGTGGTTTGTGCATAATCCGTTCGTACGTAAACACGTTATTGGTCACATCCACAATCGCTTCAGACTCCATAGTCAAATCCTGAGTTGTAATAGCGGAACGCTCAAGCATTGCTGCCAGCGTAATCAGATAACAGGTCGATGCGGCCCCCAGAAGCATTTCGTCAGGATTGGTACCTGTTCCCGGCCCTCCCATCTCCTGCGGAATCGAAATTGTCGTTTTTAGCCCGCCTGCATCAATATGCCCTTCACTGTTACGCCCGCCATTCCAAACTGCTTTTAGATGAAAAGGATGTTTCAACTCACTCATTCCTCCCGTTTTCCGTATAGACCCGGATACAATATACAGATTGTTCATTTTATCTTATCATAGTGCTTCCCGAAGGAAAATTTCAGTATAGCACAAAAAGATGGTGCCCGTGTTCCGTCCCTGAATTACCATAGTAGTAACCAACGCCATTTGCTAGCGTATCGCTACGATGTGCCCAGCGCTTTTTGATTCTCTACTTATCATAATTGTAAAAACTCTTCAATTTTCATTCTTACATCTTCTGTACTTCTCGAACAATATTCTTCTATTACATTCCAATAAAATGAACCTTCTCCACTCTCCTCACTAGTATCGACCAGCATCAGCTTATACTGACCGTCTACATTGAATTCAGGATACCAGCCCAAATCTATTATCTGCTTTTTATATTTGCTACTAAGCTGCAAAATATCTTCTTTGAATTCCCAGCGATGTTCATAATTATCATGTGTAAACTTCTTAGGAAGCGATTCCGTGAAATCATTAAGAGTTATAGTCCATCCGGTGGGTATTCGTAAGGGTACTAATTTAAGCTTCATCTATATTCTCCTTTGTCCCAATTGAATTCGAATATCGTCTTTCTCCCACCTAATTCTTGGTATCCCACTCAATGTTGAATTTCCAGTCAGGCCATAATAATTTTAATCTTTTGACCAACCACTCTCCGCCAAATGTTATTGTTCCTTCGTGTGAGGCATAAATAATCCAATCCATTTTGCGGGAAGTCCAAAAGCCCTCGCCACCTATAAAATCGGCATTATAGCAATAATATGGATAGAGAGCTGAAATATCTTTGATGTACGTCTGACCTGTTTCTAGGAATTCAATTACCTG
>CAKMKL010000277.1 GCA_927443375.1 uncultured Paenibacillus sp.
CGGTTCTGAAGCACCATTTCCAGCGCCGCTTCCGCCTGATTCCAGAGAGATTCTTCTCCCATATAGTCCGCCGGACGAGTAGATAACTCGACCTTGTATTCGAAGCCGAATACGTTATAGATGTAATCGATCAGATCCAGCACCTGACCGATTTCAGCTTCAATCTGCTCCGGCAGGACGAATAAATGGGCATCATCCTGGCAGAAAGTACGGACACGCATCATCCCGTTCAAGGACCCGGAAGATTCATTACGGTGCACCTGCCCGAATTCGGCCAGGCGGATCGGCAGCTCCCGGTAGGAGTGCCGGCTGTTTTTGAAGATCAGCATATGTCCAGGACAATTCATCGGCTTCAGCGCAAACTTCGCTTCATCCACATGTGTGAAATACATATCGTCCTTGTAATGATCGTAGTGTCCGGACTGCTCCCACAGCCGGTTGTTCATCATCAGCGGTGTGCGGACTTCACTGTATGCCCGCTCCCGCTGGAGTCCACGGCTGAAATCCTCCAGCTCTGTGCGGATAATCATCCCTTTTGGCAGGTAGAACGGCATTCCCGGGGATTCTTCGGAAAACATGAACAGCTCCAGCTCTTTACCCAGCTTGCGGTGATCACGCTTCTTCGCTTCTTCGAGCATATGCAAATACTCTTCGAGCTGCGCTTTTTTCAGGAACGAGACGCCATATATCCGCTGAAGCATCTTGTTATTCGAATCCCCGCGCCAGTAGGCTCCGGCTACACTCATGAGCTTAAATACTTTAATTTGGCCAGTTGAAGCCAGATGCGGCCCCCGGCACAGATCCGAGAATTCACCCTGATCATAAATACTGATAACAGCATTTTCGGGCAGATCGCGAATCAGTTCCAGCTTAAGCGGCTCTTCAAGGTGTTCGAACAGGGCAACCGCATCTTCCCGGCGCACTTCCCGGCGGACAATCGGCAGATTCTCATGAATGATCCGGTGCATTTCCAGTTCAATTGCCGCCAGATCCTCGCTGGACAAGGGTTGCTCGATATCCACATCGTAGTAGAACCCGTCTTCAATCACCGGACCGATGCCAAGCTTAACATTCTTTCCGCCATATATGCGTTTAATAGCCTGAGCCAGCAGATGGGCTGTGCTGTGTCTGTGAATGTCCTGGCCCTCTTTGCTATCCAGGAGCACTATTTCAAGCAGGCTGTCCTGTGCAACCGGATAATGAAGATCCACGAGTTTGCCGTTTATTTTACCTGCAACCGCATTTTTCTTCAGACTGGGACTTATAGATTCAGCTATTGCACTAATTTCGGTGTTATGCGAATACCTCTTAACGTTTCCATCCGGCAGTGTTACATTGATTTCCATGATTGTGGCCTCCATCTCTTCAAGTGGTATTGAACGCAAAAAAACGCATCTCTCCCGAAAAGGGACGAGTGCGTTCAACTCGTGGTTCCACCCTAATTTGACCTGCGCTGTTACAACCCCCTGCTGTTAGACGGAAGTAAAGTCGCATAATCCTCATGGTATCCGGTATCGGGGATAAGTCGGTGGCATTTACAGCCGCCCTAACAGCAGGGAGGGTTCAGTGCCACGGCTGCAAAGGGGTAACATCCGGCCGGTCTCTGTAAGAAGCTCTCACCAATCACTTCTCTCTCTGGTCAGTCCTTGAAGGATATCATGTCTTTGGTCAATGCCTTGGATATGGTGTTGCTGGTTACATAATACTGAACTGCCCTCCGAAAAGTCAAGAGCAAATGTAAAAATTAGTTTCATTCGGTTTTTTGTGTGGCATAAAATCGCTTACCAATTTCATCGTCATCACAATCTGCTAAAAGGTAAGCTCCATCTACTAATTTAATAGTTTTACAGGAAGTGCTTACCTTTTCCTTTTTTCCATTCTCATCTTGTCTGCTGTCGTAGGTATAAGTTATATTCTTTTGTTCATTGTTATATTCAAGGTTGTGGAATATGGGATCTCCTTCTACGGTATAATTTGCAAATTTAACCCCAGCATTTTTATTACTGTTCACTTTATCCAAAAATCCCTCAAATAAATCATAGTTTAATATATCCATTTGACCATACACTACGTAACCTTTTTTTGCTGCTTCATCAGAGCTCATAGACTTAGAACAGGCGACAGCAAAAAGCGTTAGCATCATCATTATAAAAAAGACTCTAAGCATCTTCATGTTCGCGCCCCCTTAGATTCACCACTTTCTTCTTAGAGGAATTCCTATGGTATGCGTGCAATAATCTCCTGAATCTCTTCTACGGTGGAAGCAATGTAATCCGCGCCGCTACTGGACAATTCCTCCTCCGAACCATAGCCGAACAATACACCGACAGAGGCTACGCCGCAGCCTTTTGCCCCGATAATATCATGCTCCCGGTCCCCGATCATCAGAGCCTCTTCCGGAGGGATAGCATTCTGGTCCAGCACATACTGGATCACCTCACGCTTCTTGGAGCGTGTACCATCGAGATTACTGCCTGCGACATGCTTAAAGTATCCGTCCAGCCCGTAATGCCGGAGAATTTCTTCGGCGAATACAGTTGGTTTCGAAGTAGCAACGTATAACGTGTATTCCTTTTCCTGCAGTGCTTCCAGCAACTGTGGAATACCGGGAATGACACTATTTTCAAACATCCCTATCGTGCTGTAGCGTTCACGGTAATAAACTACCGCCTGAGCCGCCTGTTCCTCGGGCAATCCCTGAATGTGTACAAACGAATCATACAGCGGCGGCCCGATATACGGGAGCAGCAGGTCCAGATGAGCTACCTCAATACCGAACTTGTTCAGTGCATATTCGACACATCTGGTAATTCCCTCTTTAGGGTCGGTTAAGGTACCGTCCAAATCAAATAAAATACTCTTCAGCCTTCCGTTCATTTCGCCCTGCTCCCCTCAAATTTCATAACTTTGAACTCCATCCTGCTTCACTTCAAAGCTTGTTCAATCATACCCCCGTTTCTACATACTTTCCACATAGTTATCTATTAAGATCTGAGAGTAAGCTAATTTGCTATTGGAGGATGTAACATGACCATGACACACTACATGTCCCTGCTTGCGGACAACCAGCCATGGAATCTGATTTTATTTATGGCGATTCCCGTTATTTTTGCAGAGACGATTACAGTCACTGAGTTTATTATTTTGTTCACCAAAAAACTAAACGGACCGCTGAGAGCATTCAACCGGGTATGCAGTATCCTGGCCGGTCTTTATTTTACCGGAGTGTTCCTTTACCTGTTCCCGACTGCATTTGTACCGCTTACGGTGAACGGTGAATGGCATACCTGGGTCGATGTTGTCGCGGTGGGCTTTTACTTGAGCGGGGTGCTTTTCCTGCTGCCGTTAGCTCTGCTCGACCTTGGCCTGATCGCCCGCAAACGTCCGGAGGAGAGCAAGCTGAGGCTGCATTTTATGCTGATCAGCGGTTTCCTGGTAGTCGCACATATCGCAATGATTTTTGGTATGGTCAACCCTGAGATTATTAACGGAATGGCAGGCATGAACCACTAGTAACTCTATAAAACCCCGATTTATATAAAAGCAGAGCCTCTCCGGTTACCGGAAATGCTCTGCTTTTTGCTGTTTATCTTATGCTTTATTTTCTTACCAGAACGGATAATTCCCCTTCAAACACCTTTTCATCGGATTGATTATAGGTCGAGAGCCGCACCGTAACGATCCCGTTCTCATTCTTCTTCTCTATTACATCTATGACTTCAACCATCGTATGTAATTCATCTCCCGGAAACACCGGCTTAATAAATCTAATGTTATTCATCGCCGTTCCGGCAATAACATCGTCACCATAGCTCCCTGTTTCCACCCATAGTTTGAATGTCACCGCAAGGGTCTGAATTCCGGAGGCGATGATACCGTTAAATCTGCCCTGCTTGGCTTTTTCTTCATCCAAATGCATATATTGCGGGTCAAACTCGGCAGCGAAGCTCGTAATGTTCTCTTTTGTTATGGATAAAGACTTCGTTCTAAACACTTGGCCGTTATGAAATTCATGAAACCGCATGGATTCACCTCATAGTTGTAATGGTATATGAACTTCATATTAGTGCAATTTGATAGAATGAATCAAGCGAATCCTCCAAATAGTGAAAAAGGCCTTATTTCTCCAGAAATCAAGAGGTATAAGGCTTTTCAAGATGGCTCACCACTCACATCAGTGCTTGACAGGGGACGGAAAAAATAAAAGTTATTTGCATCCCAATAAAGGGATTCTCTCCCTCTATTTCTATGACCTACGTACCATTTAAGAAATTAGTGGGAAATATGCCCGCTACTCTTGGAGAGATTCCCTTTTGAAGCATGTAGAGAGAAGATTATAGGGATAATTTCCCTCTAACCCCAAAATAAAGCCGTTTCATTCATAATTAGCAGGCTTTTTTCCCTCTAAATTCTCAAAAGGGCGAATACTGATTTCGTTGAAGAGCCTTCAAGACAAATTTTATTTTTACCAGTGCTTCGAAATAAACGTATCGCGGCCGGACTGTTCACGGTCCTCTTTATAATGTTTCGGATTCTTTTTATGATAATCCTGATGATATTCTTCAGCCCGGTAGAAGACTGGCGCAGGGAGAATTTCCGTCACGACCGGACCTTCGAATCTGCCGCTGGCCGCTACCTGCTCTTTGGAAGCTAAGGCAGCTAAACGCTGATTGTCGTTATAATAAAACACCGCTGTGCGGTACTGGCTTCCCCGGTCCTGAAATTGTCCTCCGTCATCTGTCGGATCAATCTGTGGCCAGAACAGCTCCAGCAGCTTCTCATACGGAAATACTTCCGGATCAAATGTGATCTGTACAACTTCGTAGTGTCCGGTTGTTCCATTCTTGACCTGTTCGTAGGTCGGATTCTCAACGGTACCTCCTGCATAGCCGGACACAATCCCGTGTATACCCGGCAGCTCCTCAAACGGGGTGACCATGCACCAGAAGCAGCCTCCAGCAAACATCGCCTGTTCCATCACTCAATTCCCTCTCTCTGTCTATCATCATATAGATTAAAGCGCATGATATGAAGATAAGGCTAAATGTCTATAAAGTCAATTTGAGCGAAGTCCGTTGGCGGATGCCGGAATCCTCTGATTTCCTGATGAACTGTAGATTCCAGCGATGATTTTCAGTGCTTTTATCCCTTCCCTGCCGTTCAGCCAGAACCCCCTCCCCTCCCGGATATGGTCATAGAAATCATGGATTAACCGCTGATGTCCAGTCCCCCAGTACGATTTACCTCCGGTAGCTGCTGTACCAGGCTCACATAGAAGTTCCTCACGGCCGTCTTTCCATAAATAAAGGCAGTCACGCCGCTGCAGCAGGGTTCCATGTTCAAACACCAGCTCCAGCTCTACGGGTGAATTGACCGAATAGGCATTGGTGCCGTAGAAAAGCCCCCGCACCTGGTTGCTAAAAGTGATGCAGGCATGGGCGCTGTCTTCTACCTCGATGATCCCGTCCAGCACATCTGTACTCACACTTCCGCTGACTGAAGAAATCTCACCGCCGAACCATTGCAGCAGATCCAGCGTATGAATCGTCTGATTAATCAGAACACCGCCGCCTTCTGTCGCCCATTTCCCCCTCCAGCCGCTCTCCGTATAGTACTGCTCACTTCGGTTCCAAGTAACTACGCCCTTCATACAGAGCAGACGCCCAATCGTCCCGTGATCTATGGTCTGCCTGATCTGTATGGAAGGCTCATTATAACGGTTCTGGTATACGACACCAAGCTGTCCTTTGCTATGATCAGCCGCTTCCAGCATCCGCTGTGCAGAAGGTACATCTATGGCGAGCGGTTTTTCGGTTAAGACATGTTTGCCGGCGTTCAAAAAATCAATGGCCATCTGTGCATGCAAGTAATGAGGCGTACATAAATGCACAATGTCAATATCTGTTCTCCCCAGAAGCTCGCGATAGTCCTGCACAACCCCGCAGCCGTACTGCTCTCCGAAGGCTTGTGCCTGATCAGCATTAATATCAGCTGCGGCAAGCAGCTGTGTTCCTTCTATAGAGGCAATCGCCTTAGCGTGAAGCGGAGCAATGGCTCCGCAGCCGATAATGGCTGCTGCAAGTGTAGTCAATGTTAGCACCATCCGTTCTTAATGCGCTTCCGCTATGCTATTTAAGTGTACCCGGTGTAAGATTAATTGCTTGAGCCTGTGCTATCAGACACAGCTCCGCTGCTTTGAAGACATGCTCCTGGGTCATTGCCAGCTCGCTGCGCTGCAGACAATCCAGGATCAATTCTCCGAAGAAGGGATAGCCCACTTGGCCGGCAACATGCTCATAATGCTCGCCCTGTCCGTCTACCCAGTAGACATGGTCTCTGGCATCGGAACGGGCAATATCACTGTATTTGCGCAGCTCGATATACCCTTCGGTCCCCATAATTATCGTCCGGCCGTCCCCCCAGGTTCCAAGTCCCTCTGGTGTAAACCAGTCCACGCGAAAATATTGCGTAGCCCCATTGTCCCCGACAAGCGTTGCATCGCCGAAATCTTCAAGCTCAGGATAAGCAGCATTATTGTAATTGGCAACTTTACTATGCAGTACCTTTGCATCGCGGCAGCCCGCGTAAAAGAGAAACTGCTCGATCTGGTGGCTGCCGATGTCGCACAGAATTCCGCCGTAGTTCTCACGCTTGAAGAACCAATCCGGCCGGCTTGCCGCATTCAGGCGGTGCGGGCCCATGCCGATCACTTGAATGACACGGCCGATCGCCCCCTGCTCTACCATATGTCCGGCGTAAACAGCGCTTTCTACATGCAGCCGTTCGCTGAAATAAGTCATGTATTTGCGCTTGGTCTCTGCCGCCTGAATCCGCACATCCGTCAGCTGGGCAAGCGAGGTAAACGGCGTTTTGTCCGTAAAATAATCCTTTCCGTGCGCCATAACTCTAAGTCCGAGACCTGCCCGTTCCGAGGGAACAGCCGCAGCTGCAACCAGCCGGACCTCAGGGTCCTCAAGAATTTCTTCAGCACTGCGTGCGGCTCTGACTCCCGGATAGACGGCGGTGAAGGCTTTGACCTTGGCCTCATCTGGATCGTAGACCCATTTCAGGACTGCACCGGCTTCCACAAGCCCGTTGCACATCCCGTAGATGTGGCCGTGATCCAACGCAATCGCTGCAAAAGTGAATTCTCCCGGCCCCACCACCGGGCGCGCTTCATGTGTAGGTGCGTACATCATCCCATTTTTCCGGTTCATGCTTATCCTCCTCAGACTATAACAGCTTCTGTAAATAGTTCAGGCTGATGGCCAGGCTCTCAAACGGATCACGGCGGCAAACATCCTGTTCCACAACATACCACTCCACACCGGTCTCACGGCAGGCTTTAATAATATCTTTATAGTTCATATTCCCTTCGCCTATCTCGGCAAACACCTGTTTTCGGCCAGCAATCGCCATATCCTTCAGATGAACCACCTGCATCCTGCCCTGTACCTTGCGGACCCAGTCTACCGGACTTCCCCCGCCGGCCTGAACCCAGTACAAATCCAGTTCAAAGCCGAGCGCATTCACGTCACTTTCCTCCAGCAGCACCTCGATGCCTGTAACTCCGTCTACGCGTTCAAATTCAAAATCATGATTATGATAAATGAATTGCAAGCCATGCTCTTTTTGCAGGGTAAGGGCGATTTCCGATGCCAGCCGTGCGAAAGTGCGGTAGCCCTCCTTACTGTTCTGATATTCTCCCGGTAGTCCGCCAAGGCCGATGTATTTGCAATTCCACAGCTTATGTTCAGCAGCAAGTGCCTCCAGATCATTCACCAGCCGGTCCCAGGACACATGGGTCGCACAGATCACTAGCCCTTCCTCATCGGCATACTGCTTAACCAGCTGCGGATCAATCTTGCCAATGCCTGAGATCTGTACCGCTTGATAGCCGATAACTTTCAGTTTCTGAAAAGCTTCCCTTAAACCCTCCGGGGTTTGGGTAAATTCACGCAAGGTGTACATTTGTGCGGCAATCGTTGTCTGTTTCATACAGCGGAGTCACTCCTTCATAGATTTTTGAAATCAGCCCGATACTGCTAATGAGTTCCTGATACATCCAGCGTCCGGGGTCCGGAAGACTCTTTGCGGAAGGTGGAGTTTTGTACCTTTTCCATTAGCTGCTCATAGAACAAGTCCGCATCGATCGGCAGATCTACCCAGTTGTCCGTCCAGGCCGACAGATACATGGCATTGGAGAGCGTCAGACCGTGAATCCCCTCTTCCCCTGGTGCTATAAGTGACTCACCCGTGAGAATCGCATTGGTAAAGTTCCGTAAAATGCCCACATGCTGCTCACCGCTGCCTGCATCTACCGGGATTTCACATTTCCAGCATTCCGGTTGTCCGAAACCTCCAGTATAGGCGGCATTGAACTCCGGCTCCGGTGTCCGCAAGCGCCAGAAGGTCAGCTTTTCGTCTTCAATGACGATTTTTCCGTTGTCTCCGGTAATCTCAAAACGGTTCGTCCCCGGTGCTTCCCCTGTCGTGGTGATGAACAGCCCTGTTGCCCCATTCTCGTACTCGACATAGGCGGTTACATCATCCTCGACTTCAATGTTGCGGTATTTGCCGAAATGGCAAAAGGCCCGCACACGCCTCGGCATCATCCCGGTTGTCCACTGCCAGAGATCCAGCTGATGCGGGTCCTGGTTCAGCAGCACACCGCCGCCTTCACCGGCCCAGGTTGCCCGCCAGCCGCCGGAGTTGTAATAGCTCTGCGAACGGTACCAGTTGGTAATAATCCAGTTCGTACGGCGGATTTCACCAAGCTCACCGGATGCGATCAGCTCTCTCAGCTTCTGATAGAGCGGATTCGTCCGCTGGTTGTACATAATGCCGAATATACGGTCACTCTGTGCGGCAGCATCGTTCATTTCCTGCACGGCCTTCGTATATACGCCCGCCGGCTTTTCGATCAGCACATGTAAGCCGTGTTTAAAAGCCTGAATAGCAAGCGGCGGATGATCATAATGCGGGGTAGAGATTAAGACCGCATCGACACACCCTGATTCGAACAGCTCCTCACTGCTGCTACACCGCTGTACATGCTCAGGAAGCTCCTCAACCGCCCATTCCAGACGCTCAGGACTGATATCACAGACCGCTGTTAATTCGGCACCTTTCACCTCTTTCAGCAGGCTATGGGCATGGGCCCGGCCCATGTTGCCAACGCCGATAATTCCAAATCGGACCTTCTTCATTATTCGGATCACTCCTGTAAATGTTTATGAAATGAGAATAACCCTAATCCCGGATGATGAACATGAGCGGAATTAAGGTGTTTTTGTATATAATTAAGATGTATTGAACAAATTAAAGCGGTATAATGGTAAAATAATACACGCTTACAAAAAGGTTAACTAACTGGCGCAGTACGCAGCTGCAGGGAATGTATGGACTTCCGGCCGCTGTTAGGTTTAGATTTCTTGAATTTACCGCTTCTCGTGGTAAAAATCCAACCCTAAAGGCGGACGCTACCGCTCCTACAGTTCCAAACTTCCCCTCCGCTGCTTCCGCCTTTAGATTAGAAATTTTTTCAGCAAAATAATTTAACCATTAAGAGGAGGAAGCAGAAAATGAACCACCCCGGTAATCTGACCGGAAGGCTGCTGCAGAATCTGACGGTTAGAGTCACCCATGCCCAGCTGAGCAGCAAATATCCCGGCTGGGACCGGAACAAGGAGACACCCTCCTTCAACCGGCTGTATTTCATTGACAGCGGAGAAGGCAAGGTAATAATTAACGGAGAAACCCATTATCCGCATGCCGGGCATTTAATGATTATGCCGGCGGGGACTACCCAAACGACCATGACCTCTCCCCGTAATCCTTATATCCGCTATTATTGTCATTTCGATGCGCAGATCGGGGAATGGCCTTTGTTCCATAGTGCAGGCAAGCTTTATATCAGCGAAGTTGCTGATCCGGATGCTGTACGGGCTATTTTTAATGAGCTGATCGCTTTGTTTGAGGATGACAGCTTTCTCTCTACCTTGCGGAGACAGGCGAGTCTGCTTCAATTACTTGCCCTTTGCCTGGAGGGCGGGGGGTATGCCAATTTCCTCGATGAACTGGCGCATACCGGTGACCAGGGTAAACTTGCTAACGTCCTGGGTTATATTGATGACCGCCTGAATGTACCTATGGAGGTAGAGGAACTGGCCGAGCTTGTGCATCTTCACCCGAATTATTTCATTCCTTACTTCAAAAAATTCATGGGCATGCCGCCGATGCAGTATGTGCAGTTCAAGCGGATGGAGCATGCCAAACGGCTGCTATCGGGCTCTAAGTTCAGCATCGGCGGCATTGCGGAGCAGGTAGGCATGGAATTGGCCCATTTCTCCAAGGTGTTCAAGAAAACCACCGGCGTCTCTCCGTCGGCCTACCGCAGTAGTACTAGATAGCAGTTAAGGTTAAGCAAGCCCCATAACATGTATGAGCAAAAATCCCAGCAGTGAGAGCAGCAGCGAACCAGTGAGACCTGCGATAAACGGCTTCTTTCCCAGCCTTGTAAATGACTTGTGATCTATGCCAAGTCCGAGTCCGGCCATCGCCATTGCCAGCAGCAGATAAGCCAGCACAAGCAGATCTGCTGTGACCCTATCAGGAATCCAGCCCAGGGTATTCACTCCGCTCATCAGCAGAAAACCGCCGATAAACCAGGGGACGGGCAGTTTCTTGCGTGCCCCTTTCTCACCTGCCGTGCTTCCAGTTCCCGCGCCACGCTGACCGGCTTGCTTACGTTCTCTGCGGGTCTCCCAAACACCGAACCCTAGAGCTACAGGCGCAAGCAGCGCTACCCGGGTCAGCTTAACCACGACCGCCAGATCTGCCGCCTGCTGCCCGACCGGTGCGGAAGCAGCAATGACATGGGCAACTTCATGGAGTGTGGCTCCGGCGAATATGCCGTAACCAGCTTCACTGAGTCCAAGCAGTGGATACACTGCAACATAGATTAGCGTAAAAATCGTGCCGAGAATCGCCACCGTCGCAGCACTCACTGCAGTTTCATTATCACTAGCCTTAATCTGCGGAGAGATCGCCGCCACAGCAGCCGCTCCGCAGATCGCAGTCCCGCAGGCGGTCAGGATGCCCAGTCTCCGGTCGATTTTCATCCATCTGCTAAGCCCATACACAGCAATGAGCGTAAAAATAATATGGATTACAGCAATCACCAGTACCTTGGGACCCGCCTGCACGATGGCGTGGATATCAAGTCTTAAGCCAAGCAGAATAATACCGGCTCTTAATAATCTTTTGCTGGAGAATTGGATCCCTGCAGTAATCCTCTTCGGTGTACCAACCGCTGCATGGAACACAATCCCCAGCAGGATAGCTAAGACAAGCTGGCCCATAATGCTAAGAAAGGGCAGCTGTGCCATGTACTTGGCTGCAAAAGCCAGCAGCAAGGTAAGCAGCAGGCCTTCACTGAATCCCCGAAATCCGAGAAATTTCCGGTCTAGCTTGTTTAACTGCTGAAGTTTATTTATCTGTTGAAATAATTGAATTTGCATAACCGTCACTCCCTGTTTGCCGTACTCTTCACGGCTCTTCTGATCTAACTATAAGAGAGTACAGCAGGAAAGTGAAATACCGTTTTGCTATGTTAATCATTATGAAAACTTATGATTGAAGCACATTCTTATGCTAATATTAAAGTTATAAGCGTTTTTCATAAGAAAAAACAATTTAAAAATGAGGGATTATTATGATTACAGATGCAATACGGGTATTCGTTACGGTGGCGGAACAGCGTCACTTCTCACGGGCGGGTGAGCTGCTGAAGCTGTCCCAGCCCGGGGTAAGTCTGCATATCCGCAACCTCGAGAATGAGCTGGGCAGCAAGCTGCTGCACCGTTCTCCGAAAGAAGTACGGCTGACGGAAGCTGGAGCAATACTTTATAAACATGCGAAACAAATCCTGGCGCATTATGAGGAAGCCGGGCGTGAGATTCAGCTGCTGCGGGATGAAGTTACTGGCAGTCTTCACCTGGGGGCCAGCTTTACGATCGGGGAATATCTATTGCCGGGCCGGCTGGCTGAATTCGCCAAGCAGTATCCGCAGGTCAATGTTCAGGTTACAATCGGGAACACGGAGGAAGTGATTGCAGCCGTAAAAGGAAATCAATTGGATATGGGATTCATTGAAGGCGAAACCAGTGACAGTGAGCTGGATATCATTCCTTATATGAAGGATGAGATGATCATCGTTGCCGCTTCCGGTCATCCGTTGGCCGGAGCGCTCACTACTGATGATGACATGCTGCAGAATCAGGTTTGGGTGCTGCGTGAGCCAGGCTCCGGGACCCGTGCCTATAGCGATCATTTTCTGCTGGAAGGCAGTCTTGCAATCAAACGCGCTTATGTGTTTAACAGCAGCCAGAGCGTCAAGGAAGCTGTTGCCGCCGGTCTTGGCATCGCCCTGATGTCGCGCTGGATTGTGCGCAAGGAGCTGGCGGGCGGAGAAATTACAGAACTGCGGATCCGGCAGAAGCTCCCGGAGAGGGACTTTTTAATCATCCGCCGCAAGGAACATTCCAACTCGATGGCTGTACATGTCTTTATGGAGAAACTGCTTACAATCCAAAAAGCCTGACCCCGCTATAGGATCAGGCTTACCATCGTAACTATTAATGCTCTACCAAGATTCCGTCCTCCAGATGCAGTACACGGTCGCACCATTCCAGCATCCGTTCATCGTGGGTAACCATGACTGCGGCTTTGCCTTCGCTTTTGACCTCTTCTGCTATCATCCGTACGACCTCCTTGCCGCGCTGGAAATCCAGGCTCGCTGTCGGCTCATCCGCGAACAGTATTGCCGGCTTGTTCATCCAGGCTCTGGCAATCGCCACACGCTGCTTCTCTCCCCCGGACAGCTGCTCGGGATAATGATTCCGGCGTTCCCATATTTCGAGCCGCTTCAATAAGTAGGTGGCCCGTACTTTGGCCTCCTTAGTCCCCAGCTTCGCCAGTTTGGCCACGTACAGCAGCTGTTCCTCCACCTTCAAGTAGGGAAGCAGCTGTGCGCTTTGAAACATGAAGCCGATCTTTTGCAGCCGGAGTTCAGTCAGCTCACGTTTATCCTTATTGCTGAGCGGTTCCCCATCGATGTAAATCTCACCGCTGGTCGGGGTCAGGAGGGCTCCCGCGGCAGAGAGAAAGGTGCTTTTGCCGGAACCGGAAGGTCCCAGCACTGCGACGAACTCCCCTTCATTCACCGTAAGATCGAGATTTTGAAGTACAGACATCGTTTGGCCGCCATCCCCGTAGGTTTTGGTTACCTGCTTCATCATCAGCATAGCACTCATGCTCCAGCCCTCCCAATTGCCTCTAAGGCATCTACCTTCGCTACTCTCGCTACAGAAATCAGGGAACCCAGCAGAGACATTACAATAAACAGCACGCTAGTCAGAATCATCGTCGATCCTTCGAGCTGAAAAGGCATTGTATCCGGCAGACTCATTGTCATCCCGAAGGTCAGCAGCAGGCTAACCGCCAGACTCCCCACGGACAGAATCATCACTTGACCAACGACACTCCAGGCCAGATAAGACATCTTGGTACCCATTGCTTTCAGGATACCGAACTGGCTCGTCTTCTGGATCGTGATCACATAAAAGAAAACAGCCAGTACAAAAGCTGCGATTACGAACAGGAACACAATCATCATCAGCAGGGAATTCTGCTCCGCGGAATAGCCGGGAATGCTGGCAATCGCCTGCTTTTGCGTAATGGTTTCAACTTGATCCAGTTTACCGGTGATTTCAGCAGCCTGCGCGGAAGAAGCCTTCAGAGCTATAACGTTGTAAGGAACAGCTTGCTGCCCGGCACCATCCTGTACCTGACCCCCCTTCATCGCCTGCCAATCAGCTTGCGTAATATACACAACAGGCGTGTGACTGTATGAGCTATCTTTTACAAAACCGGCCACTTTCCAGCTCATCCCGGAAGCTTGATCACGGATCGTGCTGCCGATCGTCACACCGGATTGCTCCAGCTTAGAATCAACGACCGCACTTCCTTGTGAATCATTTGCTATGGGATCGCCCTGCACCACTTTAGGAGCAAGCATGCCTGTCATATCCACTGCAAAAAGGGTGATATCCGCTTTTACATCAGCATCATCTGCCGTTATTGTGGTTGTCTGTACCGCAAGTGTGGTGGCGTTAGCTGCGCCGACAACAGACTGTGCTGCCGCAAGCTCTGTATCACTTAACTGGGAACGTCTAAACACATGATCAGCATCGGCTTGAACAGCAAAATAGTTCGCCGGCATATTCTCTACTGCAGAAATATTGGCATACGCCAGTCCGCGCGCCAGTCCGGTTACGAACAGTACCAGAAAAGAAACCAGCAGCATGATCACCATGATGAGACTGTACCTTGCCTTGGAGTGCCTCATTTCCCTTAAAGCCAAAAACATATTACCACTCCCTCATCTCTGTATGGATACAGTGTAGAGGGCGAAAATGAACGGAGTGTGAATAAACAATTACAAATACGGCAGCGTAACCGTAAAGGTCGTGCCCTCACCCGCCGTACTGGAGACTTCAATCGTTCCATTATGTGCCTGTACAATCTTTTGGGCAATCGAAAGGCCAAGTCCGCTGCTGTTGCTGTCACGGGTACGTGCGCGGTCGACTTTATAGAACCGGTCAAAAATCATCGGCAGCTCTGCGGCGGAAATGCCTTCTCCTGTGTCAGCTACCTTGACCGTGCAGACTCCATTCGCAGCTTCTGCTGACAGGGTAATTGTACCGCCTGGAGGGGTATATTTGATGGCATTGGATACGAGATTCATCCACACCTGATAGAGCAGATTTGAATCGGCCTGCAGTGAAATATCCTCCACATGCAGCCGTACAGCCAATTCCTTCTCTGCCAGCCGCCATTCCATAATTTGCATCACCTGGCGCAGCTGTGCCCGCAGGTCCACCTTTTGCTTATGCAGCGCATGCTCATCATAATCCAGGGTAGACAACGTCAGCAGCTGTTTGCTGAGCATCGACAGCCGCCGGCTCTCCTGATCGATAATCGAGAGATATTCCAGCCGCTGGCCCTCCGGCAGCTCTTGATCCTTAAGGGCATGGGCGAAGCCCTGAATGGAGGTCAGCGGTGATTCGATCTCATGGGAGACATTGGCGACAAACTCCTGCCGTGCCCGGTTGGTCCGCTCCAGCTCCCGGCTCATGATCATAAAGTGGGAGGCCAGCTGTCCGATTTCGTCACGGCGCCGCGTGTTCAGCCGGATATCATATCTGCCGCTTGATATGCGCTGCGTAGCCGCAGTAAGACGCGTGATCGGTTTGACCACATGCAGCACGGCAACCACAACAAACCATAAGCTGAAAAGGATACTGACAGCGAGCAGCACAGCAAAAAAGATCCGCAGCTCACCGAACTGCACCTCAGCATCCGGTCGCATAAACAGGGCGTACGTATGTCCGCCCATCTGTACCCGAACCCCAATCGTATTGCTTAGCTGGTTATCAAAAAAACCGGTAATAAACGCCTTGCTCGGAAAATCCGCGACTCCATGGTAGATACTGCCGGAGAGTACCTGCTGCAGCTTCTCCTCCGGCAGATCATTTTTACGGAAAGGCAGGCCGTAGAAGCGTTCATCACCTTGGCCGTCAGACAGATACAGCTTATAGCCGAGTGAGGCTGTGCTCAGCAGATATTCCCCCGCTCCATCGGGATGATCCTGGATGAAACCCTGGAGGCCGATTGCCATTTTCGTTAGCTTGGCATCGTTTTGCGGCTTGATTTTGGCCTGATAATATAAATTGGATACAAGAAAGCCGAGAAAGCTGCTCATGACGATCATGGAGCAAAACAGCAGGCACATTCTAACATACAAGGATTTCATGCGTTCACCATTTCCACTTTATAGCCGATCCCGCGCACGGTCCGGATGATAAAATTATTCTGATATTCGGCGAACCGTTGACGAAGCCGCTTAATGTGCACATCCACCGTCCGCTCATCCCCTTCATAATCTGCACCCCAGACCAGCTCAATCAGTTCGCTGCGCGAAAACAGGCGCCCAGGATACTGTGCCAGCTGAGCCAGCAGCTCGAACTCTTTGACCGGCAGCAGCAATACATCATTTCCGTCGCTGATCTCATAATTTTTGCGGTCAATCACGAGGGAGTTGAGGCGGATTTTGTCATCCGAAGCTACAGAGTACCGGCGGAACAACGCTTTGATGCGGAACAACAGCTCTTCCGGCTCAAATGGTTTGGTCACATAATCATCTGTTCCGCTCAAATAACCCTGCTCTTTGTCACTGAGCTGCTGACGCGCAGTTAACAGAATAACCGGAATGTCGTAGGTTTCCCTAATGTATTGGCACAGCTCCAGTCCGTCCATTTGCGGCATCATTACATCCACCACCGCCAGATCCACTGTGCTCTCTTTCATCAGTCCTAGGGCTTCCCGCCCGTCCCCTGCTTCAACCGTAAGATAGCCCTCTCTGGTCAACACATGCCGCAGCAGCGTACGGATATTGACATCATCATCGGCGACCAAAATTTTTTTCATCAGAATCTCACTCCCATATTCCAATATAGCTGTCCTCTATCGTAGCAACATTGCTTCCGGATGACAACTGAGTGTATAGATGCTGGTGAAGAAAGGCATGCCGGACAAAATAGGGTTGATAAAGTAGCTGCACTCAAGACCCCCGCTTCTCCTGTGGCCTAATAAATGGCAAGATACTCTCTTTAAGCGGGGTAACTTCCCGCCCCATCCATTCCTCCAGATCAGTAGTGGTCGAAACGGTGTCTATAGTAGACAAGAACTTATAGATCCAATGCTGTATTCCGGGATCCTCACGGTGGATTACAGGTTTACCCGCCAGCCCGCCCAGTGCTTCGGCGAGATCATCAAAGGTCCAGGTCTGTGAAGCGGTTAACTCATAGCTTTGATTTTCTTGTCCGCCTTCAGCAAGAATAGCCGCCGTTGCCAGAGCCAGATCACTGCGCGAAACGGCATTAAACCGCCAATTCCCCGGGTTTGTTATGAGCACGCCGCTGCTGATCACCTCATTCAGACCAAACACATTTACAAAATCGATATAAAGGGCATTGCGTAAAAAAGTATACCGCAGTCCGCTATCCAGAATCGCCTGCTCCGTAAGGGAATGGATATTATCAGTGTTTCCTTTCTGTGAAAAAGCAAAGCTGGTATAAAGAATATGCTCTACGCCAGCTCTCTGCGCTGCATCAATCACCCGTTTATGCTGGGTAAGCCGGACCCGATCATCAGAATGCGGACTTGAGATTAACAGCAGCTTAGGAACACCGGCAAAAGCTTCATCCAGCGTATCCTGGGCATCGTAATCTACGATCCGGGTCTCAAGGCCAAGTTGATGCATTTCTGCAGTTTTATAAGGATCACGCACACCAGCGATGATCTGCCCTGCAGGCATCTTCTGCAGCAGATTCTCCAGAATCAAACCTCCCATCTGTCCTGTTGCTCCTGTAATCATGATTTGCATAAGCGGATTTCCCTTCTATAATGAAATAGTTAAGCCATTAACTAAATTGGCGAAAAGCATCCGCCCCCAATAACTCTTAACTATAAGGGGCGGCTCAGCTTATGCAGCAGCGACATCAGCTGAATAAGCTCCTGTTCCTCCAGCCTGTTCATCCGCTCTGCTACCGCTTGACGGTTGTAAGGCAGATGCTCCAGCAGCAACGACTGACCCTCACCGGTAATCGAAATCACTGTTTTGCGGCCGTCCTCGGCGTGGCCAGCTCTTGCAATGTAACCTTCCTTTTCCAGCGGGGAGAGAAGCAGGCTTATATTAGCTTTGGTTACACCGATTTTCTCTGCAAGAATGGAAGGAAGAATACTGCCGCCATGTTTGACGAGCTCTACCAGAATCCGGATTCTTGCACCATTCAGTCCATGTGACTGCCAATATTTCTCCGACACAGCTACAACATTCGCCGTCGCCTCCACCAGGGTAAAGAAAGCCGAGGTAGGGAGCGGCTGCTCCAGCACAAGCTTTTGTAAATCATCGATCATTCCAGTTCAGCTCCAAGTAGTTAATACCTTAACTACTTTAATGTACCCGCTTCTTCACCCGCTGTCAAAGATTATTCTTCCAAGTAACTGCTTACGCCAATTATCAGTTTAAAGGTTTTCCGGCCTTTGCTGATCTTTTTAAAGCCCGATCTGACGTCAAATACCCAGACTGTTGTTCCTACCCAACATCTTATGTATAGGGAATGGACCCTTATCGGACCGGCGATCCCTTTCACCTCAAATTCAGTTCCATCCGCCAATTCTGTCTCGGTCCGAACAAACCAGCGGTTCCCGATACCAAACTCGATATATTTCAGAATTTCCACTCCTTCAACAGGGTTAACCCCCCGCTCTCTCACAGGAGTGCAGGGGGGGTGCTGGTTTTCAGATCAATACCGTCTTGGCTGAAAGCGGTTCTTCACTGTAGCTCTTGCTGCCTTCCAGCAGCACCTCCAACTTGATCAGCTCGGAGCGGCTGGCCAGGCGGATTGGAGGCCCCCAGGTTCCGTACCCGGAGGAGACGACTACATGCAATTTATCCTTAAGCAGATAACCCCAGTCCAGTTCAAACAGCCGTTTAGTAATCCAGTGATTCGGTGCTATTTGCCCGCGGTGGGTGTGACCGGACAACAGAACATCCACTCCGGCTTTGGCGGCGATATCGAATCCGGTCGGCTGGTGGTCCATCATAATAACCGGACGGGAATGATCAAGTCCTTCCAGAAGTAGAGGTACACTTAATCTGCCGCCTTCCATGGACTCCGCTGTTTTGTCTTTACGGCCTACAATATATACTCCCGCAGTATCCACCACCTCATCCTGCAGCACGCGGATGCCATTGCTAGCCATAAGCTCCGTATATTGACCGATAGAGCCTCCGTAATACTCATGGTTCCCAAGAACGGCAAACACACCGTGCCGTGCCTTAAGCTGCTTCAGCTGTTCAATCATTCCGTTGCGGATAAACGGTTCAATGCTGTCATCCAGCACATCTCCGGCCAAAAGAATGATATCCGGCTTCATCAGGTTGATTTCAGTCACCATTTTGCGCAGATGACGGTTGCCGACGATATTGCCCAAATGCAGATCCGATGCAACAGCAACAGTTAGCGGGCTGCTGGTTCCGATGGATTTATCAATCCGGATAGGATGTGTACGCACAATCGTGCTCCAGGCATTCCGCGAACCCCACAGCAGGAAAACCGCGAGCAGCAGCATAATTGTGGCCCCTGCCTCAGCCGTGAATGCACTTCGTTCGAAGCCCGTCAGACCCAGCACCCAATAAAGCAGATCCGTCAGCGGCAGCATAATAACAGCAAACTCCATACAGGCCAAATAATAAGAGCCGACCACCTTAAACAGTCTGGCGGCTGGCTTTACAGCCTTCGGCCACGGCACCATACCGATCATATAAGCAAACGCAATAACCATGAATACCGTCCAGAATACACCTGCTGAAATACCCGGCAGAAGGCTCTCCACCAGAACCCAGAGATGATAACCAATGTAGAAATTAACAAGTCCCAATACCAGCAGCATAACTGTCCCTGAAATGAGCATGCGCAGATTTCTCATCATCCAACTCCTTTAGCTTAAAGCTTTTCTATACGTTCTACTTCAAATCATAGCACAAAGTATTTGCGAGGTATAAATCCTGCCTGTGCTTTCCATCAACAGGGTTCTTTCCACACCGGAAATTACGGCAAAAAAAGAAGATACTCTTCAGCATCTTCGTTTCACTTTGTGTAGTTATACTGCTTTATTCTTGCTGGCAATGCAATCCCCGATTAGCTGATCGCATTTGCTGATGTGGCTCAGGAGCCAGTCTGTCAGCGTACGGTTCAGCTTAATCGTCGACAATACGGATACACCCTTGGTCTTCACACTCTCTTCAAGTTCCAGAACGGTCTGTACAAATTCAGCATGGGTCTTCTGGTGCTCGGCAAGTTCAGGAAAATCGATATCTGCCATCAGCTGCTCTTCGCTGCCAAAATGCTCAATCGTATATTCCTTAAGGAACCTCAGTGTTTCTTCGATCTTCTCTTTGCCCTTCTGGTTGGTACATGCATCGAAAAATTCATTCAGCTTCAGTAGCAGCTGTCTGTGCTGGCAATCGATCTTTTCTACACCGATGTTATAGGATTCCTTCCAATCGATCATAACTCACCTTGCCCTTTTCCAAAAATTTATGTAAAAATACACATACTTTATTTTCCACATTCCTGAATCAAAGTTCTGTTAACAACATCACACGACAACATTCTGCAAATAACTGCAATACCTTCATCTGTAATAACGCAAAAAAACGCGAGATCATCTCGCGCGCATTAAGTTCATCTTGCAGTTTGTCTGTAATTGATCAATACTCAGGATATCGGCATTATGCCAACCAATTATTCTTGTGATAGGAGCATTAGGATATGTTTCGTAAAAATCCTTCAAAAACCTCAGTATTTGTTCCAAAATCATCAGGCCTCGGCTGGACCTTGAACCCCCGGCATCCACTGGGCTGGATCATCCTGGGAGCTTTATTTATATTGGCGGTGTACAAAATATTTATTAATTAATCTATCATTCAACGCAAAGATGCTTAGTGCGTTATAGCAGCTTCCGGCGGAAGGCGCTGATTACCCCCTGGTGCGGTGACTGGTCCAGCACAGCAAACACGATGGTGTCAAAAAGTTTCTGATAGCCTTCTACCAGCAGGACCTGACGGAAGTAACCGGCTACCTCCATCGGATCATTGCGGAACACACCGCAGCCGTAAGCTCCCAGCACAACGGCAGAATGTCCATGCACTGCAGCAACTGCCAGGATATAGCGGATCCGTTCCAGCATCACTTCGGCGATCCGCGGTACCTCATGGAGTTCCCGCTCCGTAACCACCCCAGCGTTTACAGCAGGTGCAGTAATCATCGAAACCGCAAAAGGTTTGGCGAGCAGGACGTCCTGCCTGTCTCTGAACACAGGAACGCCCGGCGAATGAATCATGTAATGCGAATACAGGCAGGTTTTCCGGCTGCGGTTATAGTCATACATTTCTTTCATTTGTGAGATGCAGGGTTAAAGGGCAGAAGCTCTGGCTAAGCTCTCCTCCTGGGCCTGGCTTCCGCAAAGGAAGCCGCCGCCAGGATTCTTGGCGGAAGCAAAATTAAGACACACGGTGTGCTTAATTCCCTCTTGTTCTACCAGCCGCTGCGCTGCCTGCAGTGTGGTTTCACCGCTGACCTCAATTGCCGCCCTATGCTGCGGTTGATGATGGATCCGCGTAATAATGTCCCCGTTAAGCGTGGTCAGCTGCTCCGGTGAGTATAGCTGCGAACCGGCAATTGCCGACTGGACGGATTCTACAATATCTACCAGCTGTCCCGCGCTGTTCATATAGCTGCCCTTTGCAATCAGATCCAAAGTCTCCTGAGCAATTGCGGCTCTTTTATCTCTTGGACTGCTTTTAGCGTTCATGGGTTTTCACTCCATTCTAATAATGATGCCGGTTACGATCCGTCAATAAGATCATCCCGCAGTTTTGTCAGAACCTCACCCAGCCAGTTTGTACCGCGCCAAGTGCTTCTGCTGCGGATGGCCGGATCATCCTCGGTTAATCCGACACCCCAGATCCGGTCTGTTGGACTTGCTTCCACAAGCGTTGTGCCTCTGGTATCTAAGAGCAGCTGCAGCAGTTCCTGGTTCTGAATGAACTTTTCTTTATTTCCTTCATAGACAATGGTTTTGCAGTGGCGTTCCCATTCGGTTTGCACGAAACCCCGTACCCGCTTTCCGAGCTCCTTCTGCTCTCTCGGTATCCGGGCCAGCAGAATCTTCCGGCTTATCTCCCCGTCCCCGAACAATAGTGCCTTACCGTACATCATATACTGCTCAGCACAGTTAAAGCGGATCTCATCGACCGTAAAAGCGCACATATACCACTGTGAAAAAGGTGAATGGCTCCGGTAAAAATACGTGAATCCCTCCATTTCTCTACTCCCCTTTACTCCCTTAACGATTATTCCCGGTTCATATTGTACCGGTACAGCTTGGATGGCCGGTGTCCGGCATCCTTCGTGTATTCCTCAGTCTCGGTTACTCGATCGGCAATCTTCCGGCGGAACGCCGCTGCCAGCAGCTCTTTGCCAAGAATGATCTCATAGACCCGCTGGAGCTCAGATAAGGTAAACAGCGGCGGCATCAGATTGAAAATAATATCCGTATACTCCACCTTCCCGCGCAGCCGTTCGATTGCGTATTGCACCATCAGCAGGTGATCAAAGGCCAGGCCTTCGCTTTCGACAATCCGGCTGTGGGTTTTGCGGACATGCCCCTGAACCATCTCCACATGTTCGACTACGCCCGAAAGTGTTGTCTGCTCGTTCTGCAGAGTAATGCGAATCAGCTTCACCAGTTCATAGCCCTGCTCCAGCTCCCTGCGGCTGCTCTCGATTAGCTGATGCGATACCTCAAACCAGGCTGCATCCGCTGCATCATCCCCAGCCAGAACATGGAGTGCAGTCCGGTCAACCAATGCCATATAGGAGCAGCTGATGACACGCATCCGCGGATCACGCTCCACTTCCCCCCAGGTATACAGCTGCTCCATGTAAATGTTGTCGATATTCGTCTCCGTGAACAGCTCCCTGCGTGCAGCTTCCTCAATGCTCTCATGGACCGACACGAATCCGCCAGGCAGCGCCCATTGCCCCAGGAAGGGATGCTGTCCCCTCTGAATCAGCAAAAGCTGCAGCGATTTATCAGACAGCTTGCGGTAGTTATCCTGTTCCCGTTCCATTACAGTAAAAATCAGCATGTCCACGGTTACGGACGGACGCTCATACTCACCGGCATCATAGGTCTGCAGAAATTGCTCTTCGGTTAATCCCTCAGCATCGGTTAAAGGTCGTTTAGTCATCTTACTGCTCCTTTTAAGGTCATTTTTATGTTTGTATTTTATTATTATCCTTTTGTTAATATCATATTGTTATTATATACTGGAGGTTCATATAACTGTCAAGCAAGAATTGGATGATTGTGGATTTCCGCTTAAAAGCAAACAAAGCAAGCCTGATTGCTCAGGCTTGCTTTTGTATCAGATCCGGCTTCACACCGGCTCTATATGTACCAGCACATCAGCTACCTGATGGCGGCCCTTCAGCTGATCCTCAATTTCTTCCGTGATATCATGGCTCTGCACAACATTCAGTCTGGAATCCACCAGCACTGTCGTATCCACCAGCACGTTGTTGCCATGAACTCTCGCTTTCATATCCTTAATCGATTCAACGCCCTCAATTTCTGCTACCGTCTGCTTCATCAGCTCCAGCTCACCGGCATCGAAGCCGTCTGTCAGATCATGCGTTGCTTTGCTGAAGATTTGAATGGCTGTCTTACAAATGAGCAGCCCGACAATCACTGCCGTTACCGGGTCCAGCCAAGGCAGCCCGAACTGTGAACCGATAATTCCTATAAATGCACCCATGCTGACCATGGCATCCGAGCGGTTATCCTGGGCTACTGCCTGCATAGCATTACTGTGTAGCGAACGGGCCAGCCTGATGTTATACAGATATACGGCGATCATCACCGCTGCACAGCCCGCGGCTGTCCAGGCGGCAAGCAGATCAGGCGTTTCCAGCGCCGGCTGAATAAACTTGTTCACACCTTGGTACAGAACTTGAACACCTACAGCAATCATGATAAAAGAAGCAATCAGTGCAGCAACCGTCTCTGCTCTGAAATGCCCGTAGCTGTGATTGGAATCAGGGGGTCTTCTGGATATCTTAAGTCCGATTAGAATAGCTATAGAAGCGATAATATCAGTACTATTATTAAGACCATCGGCTAACAGTGCCTGTGATCCCGACACATTCCCGATGAACAATTTGATTGCTGACAACAGGATATATGCAATCAGACTGAGCCAGGCCCCTTTTTCACTTTGTTTGATGTCGCTGTAGTTTTCCAACAAAAAGAACCTCCAAAGAATAGTATTGTTCTATACTACACGCTGACAAACGGGTGGGTCTAGAGAAACAGTGTTGCCGGGCGGCGTAATAGTTAACCCTGCCAAATAGAGTTGGCGGGCCGGAAGTGTTTTGCCGGGCGCAACATTGTTTGCCCCAGAACAACACTTGCTATGAAGGAGGCCCGCAAGCTCATGAATTTCAGTAAAATTATGTAACTTTTTTCGATAATGGGAGTCTATAAAGAGTGATGATCTACCAGAATCGCCTACTTTATCATTTTTCATTCAAAGGAGAGCTGTCCGATGTTACATTCACGAATGCACAAAATAATATCGGCTGTCGCCGCAGCCGCTATTATGCTGCCGTTTGCCGGGAACTGGCCTGTACCCTATGCTTCTGCTGAACCCGCCGAGGTCAGCACGGGAAATCCCTACTATACCAAAGTTTCAGCGCCGGTCATTAAACCGCTCTGGAGCTTTTCTACGGCTATAGTAAAGGACCCGCAAGCGAAGCAAGGCGTTACCGCACTGGCTGAGAATGGAATCGTATTTGCGCTCCAGAAAAACTACAGGCTAACCGCACTCAAAGCGGCCACAGGCAAAAAATTATGGGAATACGGCAATGCGCTGGCCCCGCTTTTCACTTACAGCAACGGTAATATTTACGGATTAACGCAAAAAGGCGCACTCTATGCCGTCAATCTAAACGGTAAAAAGCTGTGGTCAGCGGATCTTGGACTGCCCAATGCTTCCAGCATTCAGCGGATTGGCGAAACCGTGTATGTTACACAGGGAATCTATCTTGCAGCGGTCGATGCAGCGAGCGGCAAGCTGAAATGGAAGATTAATGAGAATTCCAGTTACTATGGCACCGATTCGCTTGCTCAATCAGATGGCGTGGTATTGCGCACATATATTGGAGAAAGTGTTATCTCCCTCTCCTCGCTAGTGGCTTATGATGCCCAAACCGGCAAAAAGCTGTGGGAACAATACCGCCATTACATGCCTTTGGCTATCAAGGATGGACTTCTATACTCAGAGAAGAATTTGACGATGCTGGATGAAGATCCTGTTAACCGCAAAATCCACATTTCAGTGTTCAGCTTAAAAACCGGGCAAATCAAGGGTGAGCGGCTGTACCACTGGACCGAAAAGGCTAATCCGGATAACGGATTCCGGTCAGGAGGTGCCTATGGCTCCGCTTTCCTGGATGGTAATAATCTCTATGTTCTCCAAGGGGAGACGTTCGCACGTTATGACTTCTGGAACTATAAGGCGGACGGAAAACCAGAGCAGGTGTGGCAGCAGTCTATTCTCGAAAGTGAAGTCCCGCTGGATAAAGTGCTGCAACAGCGGATGTTGTACTACAATTATAGCGATCAGACGTTTGCTGCACTCAAATTAGCCAATGGACAGGTAATGCGACTCTCACCAGGAGAAAATCCCACCGTTCAGTTCGATATCTTTGGCTCAACCATATATACAGGTCAATCTGACGGCTTGTTTCATGCCTATGATCTGATCAGCTACAAGCCTTTGTTCACCGTAAATGCCGGTTCGCGTGATTTTGCGTCCACCCTGAAGACCGGAAATATACTGATTGTGCGTAATGGCGGGAAACTGCTGGGGATCAAATTGCCGGCCTCCGTTCAATAACAGCACTCACTCCTGTTCAAAATAAAAGACACGAAGCGTATCCTCGCAGGATAAACTCCGTGTCTGTCTATTCCAATTCATTGACTCCATGCTTAGGCAGCCGCGGTTATTCAGCAGGCGGTGTGAAGGAACGGGCGGCAAACTCCGCATCCAGCATATAGAACGCGTTGCTGTCCGTCTCAATGCGTTTCAGCTTGGCAATAATATTGCTGAACAACGCCTCTTCCTCTACCTGCTCATCAATGAACCATTTGAGGAAATAGATTGTTGCATGCTCACGTTCATCCAGTGCCAGATCGGCCAGATGATAGAACTTCTTGGTGTTCTGCTGCTCATGGGCAAAAGCATGCTCAAACGCATCCAGCATGGAAGTATAGTTATTATTCGGCTCCGGCAATGCAGCAAGCGTGACGCGGTAATCGCGGTCATTTAGGAACTTGTAAATCTTCATCGCGTGAAAACGTTCTTCTTCGGCCTGCACCAGGAAAAAGTTAGCAAACCCGTCCAAGCTTTCACCAGAACAATAAGCGGCCATTGCCAGGTACACATGGGCGGAATAGAACTCAAAATTCATCTGTTCATTAAGTGTCTTCATTAATTCTTCCTTCATTAGCACGTCACCTCATCCTTATAAGTTTGTAAATAAGTTCAACCATATGTAATACCTTCGGATCCTTTTCATCTTATCATCAGTGCCAGTGAATCCGCAAACGAAAGGACGATCGAATTTTGATGAACCGACATAGCTTCCCCTGCTTCAAACTCAGCACATTCTATCGAAATTCAAAGGTTATCGCCGCCCTTGCTACGGTACTCCTGATTGCAGGCTGCAGCGAAAATAATAATACAGCGGTTGTTCAGCCTTCTCCCGAGGTAACTGCAATGCCAGGAGCTAGCACAGCACCGGACAAGACAGCAGGCATACAGCCAACGCCAGACACCGCGGTTTCACCGTCGGCTGCTCCCACAGCATCTCCGGATACCGACATTAATGATGATCCGCTCGCAAGGCAGGTTGCCGGAATGACACTGGAAGCCAAAATCGGCCAGATGCTGCTGGTCGGGATTGACGGCACGAAGCTGGAGGAGAGCGCCAAGAGAATGATCTCCGAGGATGAGATTGGCGGGATCATCCTTTACAAGGATAACATTCAAAACTTGAAGAGCATGCTTACTCTCATCAATGATCTCAAGAAGAGCAACAGCGGAAATACCTTCCCCCTGTTCATGAGTGTAGACCAGGAAGGCGGCAAGGTCAGCCGGATGCCTGCTGACTACACTGCTATCCCCTCTAACGCCAAGGTTGGAATAACAGGCAATGCCGATGCAGCCGGAACGATGGGCAGGCTGCTGGCCAGAGAAGTACTGTCAGCGGGCTTCAACATGGACTTCGCCCCTGTACTCGATATTAACAGTAATCCCGCTAATCCGGTCATCGGTGAGCGCTCTTTCGGCAGTAATGCTGATATCGTTACCCGTCTGGGTATTGCCGCAATGAAAGAGATGTCCGAAGAAGGTGCCATTCCGGTCATCAAGCATTTCCCCGGCCACGGCGATACCTCTGTTGATTCCCATCTGGAGCTGCCGGTCGTGAACAAAACTGCCGCCCAGCTGTCTAAGCTAGAGTGGCTGCCGTTCCAGGCAGCCATTCAGGAGAATGCGGATGCGGTGATGGTCGCCCATATCCTCTATCCCAAGCTTGACCCTGAGAAGCCCGCCTCCCTCTCCAAAACGATTATCGGCGGATTGCTCCGCGGTCAGATGGGCTTTGACGGGGTTGTCATCACCGATGATCTGACTATGGGAGCAATTACCGAACATTACACCCTGCCGGCAGCAGCGGTCGATACGGTACTTGCAGGCAGTGACATATTGCTCATAGCCCATGAATACGCCAACGAGCAGATGGTACGGGAAGCTCTATTAGAAGCTGTCAAGAAAGGTACAATATCCGAGTCACGGATCAATGAAAGTGTCTACCGGATCCTTGGATTGAAGGAAAAATATCATCTTAGCGACAAGTCTCTGTCTGTGCCTAATTTGACGGTACTCAACAATGACATAAAGGCGTGGCTTCAAACGATTAAGAAGTAAAAAACAGGAGTCCCGGCATATTAAACCGGAACTCCTGTTTGTTATTGAAGGACTACCGTATCGCCTGGCTTCAGTCCGGAAAGAACTTCAGTTTTCTCCGTAGTCTCCAGTCCGATTTTGATTTCCTGACGCTCATATTGTCCGTTTCCTTTATCCAGCATGACAAAGGTCTGTTCCCCTTCATGCATAACTGCCATGCTGGACACTACAACTGCGTTTTCTTTACGCATAGTCTCAATATCCCCGCTAAGGCTTAAGCCCCCTATCAGATGCTCGTCCGGCTGAAGGGAGATGACAACCTCAAATTGCGGTATCTGCCCGGCTGTGTTTTGCCCGGTGGTAGTGGTAGCGAACTTGGAGACCTCGGTCACTTCCCCGTTCAGCGTCAGCTCCTTCATCGCAGTCATCTTGACCTGCACCTTCATCCCCTTCTTAATCCGGAAAATATCCTGCTCCCCGACAGAGGCAATAAACTCAAGCTTGTTCAGATCAACGATTTTTCCGATATACTGATTGTCCGTAACGGTCTGCGGCCGCTCGCTGCTGCTGTCATACAGGAAGATGCCGGTGGCCGGGGCATGATATACGGCTGTTCTCAGCCTAGCCTTCTTATCAGCCAGCTCCTGTTCCTGAATTTGCGTATTCACCTGATTCAGTTCATTATTCAGCCGCGTTGCCTCTTCGGCAGCAAGGGCCTTTAGACGTTCGGCCTCGGTACCGATAGGAACAGCACTTTCGTCCTCCTGCTGGCTGACAAAAGCGTTAAGCTCTGACTCCAGCTCCGCTTTGCGGATGGCCGCTTCTGCCGCCGCGATCTCATTCTTCAGCGATGACTGGTCCAGTGTGAACAGCACATCCCCTTTCTTCACCTGCCCGCCGTTCTCAACCTTCCAGCCGGTTACTTTGGAGGCGAACGGTGCATAGACAAGCGTTTCCTCCTGGTATTGCGATCGTCCCTTGACCTGGACAGAGCTGGTTACAGTCTCCTGGGTCACCGGGAAGCTGATCACCTGCGGAGGCTCCATAACCACCTCCGCTTCACCACTCTTAAATACTTTCCCGTACAGCATATAACCTGCACCTATCACAATAACCGCGATAATAATCCACTTAAGGCTGCGCTTAATCATCCTTTTCATTGTCGGGCTTCCTTTCAGCTTGAATTGCTAATATACGTTGCGCGGCACGCTAATCCCGTTTGATGGCTGTAAGCGCATCAGTTCTGGAGGCACTGATCGCCGGATAGATACCGGACAGCACACCGGTCATGATGGCAAACGCCAGTCCGACCGGAATCGTCATCAGCGGGATAAAGAAGGTTAACCCGTCACCGGCTGTGCCGACCAGTTTGTTAAGTCCCATAATAATCAGATATGAGAAGACAACACCTAAAACTCCTCCAAGCAGCCCCAGCAAGGCAGCTTCTGTGATGAACATATTACGGATCTGCCCCATGTTTGCACCAAGCACCTTCATAATCCCGATCTGCCGTCTGCGTTGATGTGTGGACATCGTCATCGCTACGATAATAGAGATCGAGGCGATAACCAGAATGAATACCCCGATGCCCAGTGCTGCCATTTTCATCATATCAAAGGTTTGTTTGAGCTGTTCCTGCTGATACAGATTGTCACTGGCCGACAGACTCAGCTTCTGAATCATTTCTTCCACCTGTTTAATATGGTCGACACTGTCTACTTTGACCGTCACTGATTTATAGGTGTCCTCTTCCGGCTCAGAAGTCATACTGGTATCCATAAATGATAATTCCTTTACAAGCTGTGAAGCCGTTTCAAGGGAGACATAGACGATTTTCTCATAGGAAGCCCTCAGGTCGTCAGTCCCTTCCGGGCTAGCCAGTATGCCCCCTACCTGGAGCGGTGAACTGAGCTTGATGTTACCTGCAGAATTGGAATAATCGGTAGCCTGCATCTGTATCTGCTGCCGGTACATCTCTGTGGGCAGGATTGACATGCTGTTGTACTGATCCATTAATTCCTGGTTAAACGGTTCTGCGCCAAGCCGCTCGTATAGCTTCTGACGGGTCTCATTATCAATCAGGCCAAGCGTCGCCCCATAGTTCAGCACGACCATTCCCGGCAGATCCGTGACCCCGCCTTGTTTGAATTTATGGCCAAATTTGGTCAGCATCCGTAGATCCGTGGCTTTGATCTGGACATCGGCAATTTTATTGTCAATGGTCAGCATTTGCATATAGCCTGCATCTTCAAAGGGTGCAGCGGCAACCACATGATTGAGCCCCTGGATAATCTTCAGCTTTTGAGCGGTCAGCTTACCGGGATTGAGGTTATCATTACTCTCCGCAGGTGCCCCGCTTCCATTCCCCTGAGAAGGAATCCCTCCGCCTGGAGATACAATGATTTCATCCATTTTGAAATTGCGGTTCACTTCATCGGTCACATAGACCTGAGCGGATTGGCCGATGCTAAGCGCCACAATAATTGCTGCACAGCCGATCGAAATTCCTGTCATACACAGGCCGGTAACCACTTTACGCCGTTTGACCTGATCCCAGGCCATCCTGGATATATCTCGAATCTTCATCCTGCACCTCCCGGGGCGGGTACTGTATCCGGCTCGGAGTTCAGATCATGAATTAAGTACCCGTCGCGCAGCGAGAATGTGCGCTGCATTTGCTCAGCCACCTCATGCTCGTGTGTTACCACTATGAAGGTAGTCTTCATCGTCTGGTTCAGCTTCAGCAGAATCGCGATGATCTCTTCCTCTGTCTTGGAATCCAGATTCCCTGTCGGTTCATCTGCGAAGATCACAGACGGCTCCGTAATCAGCGAACGGGCGATACTGACCCGCTGCTGCTGGCCGCCTGACAACTGCGAGGGGAATAAATCCGCCTTATCGGGAATCCCGACCTGCTCCAGCAGAGCCAGTGCTTTTTCCTTGCGGACAGCCGGTGAGACGGATTGGAATACGAGCGGAAGCTCCACATTCTCACGCACCGTAAGACTGGTAATCAGCTCGTAAGCTTGAAAGATAAAGCCGATATGCTTCCGGCGGAATTCCGCCAGCTTGTTCTCACCCATCTGCACAATATCGTGGTCAGCAATATAGATGTGCCCTTCGGTCGGCTTCATTAGGCCTGCCATCAGGTTTAGCAGAGTGGATTTACCGGAGCCGGAGCTGCCGAGCAGCGCCACCATCTCTCCTTCTTTCACCGAGAAGCTAATATCGTGCAATACTGTGGTCCATTCATTGCCGGTTTTGAACGCATGTTTAATATTTTCAACTCGCAACATGGAAGCTGCTCCTTTGTGCACTTAGGATGTAGAAAGTTTATTTCTCCTCTTTTTCCGGTTTGGGCAGCATGTCAAAGAGTATGGTATATACCTGGCTTCCCAGCTCCTGCCGCTCGCCTTGGAATTCATCGAATAACGTTAGTCTGTAAGTCCCGCCAGTCAATTGCTTATACAGGCTTTTGCTGAAGGACATGGAATACATATTGTTATTCCCCTCGGTCAGGTCAGTACCGAATGCTACCACTTTATCCTGGGATTGACCGTAAGGGTCGGTCATTCTGAGGATAAGCTTGTGTTCGGAGTCTCCGGCATCAAGACTGTTATCCCGCGACAAATTGTAGCTCATATTCATGGTGATGGTATCGCTGGCTTCCAAATGTCTGCCTTCCGAAGCTAACACCGTTAAGGTGTAAGGATACAGAGCAATTTTTTGCAGATTGGCTGCCGGGGTAACGGCCTGCGGGGTAAGCAGAAGTGAAGCCACATGAATAAACCCTGTCGCCTCTTCACCGCTTTCACTAAGCTTGCTGCCCGTCACACCTGTTCCCAGGTACAAGGAGACATCTGCAGTTGCAGCTGTTTTGGGCAGCTTAGCCCAGAACGTAATCAGCTGTTTGCCTCCGGGTGTCGCCGCATTATCCATCTGATTCACTTTAGCTTCATAGAACTGTCCATCCGCTGTTTTGTAATAGGCTTGCAGCCGGGCCATTTTACTCTGGCGCTTCTCACCGCTGCTCATCAGCAGCTCGGTGTATACGATGTTGGCATTGCTGCCCTGGTAGACTGTGGTTCTGCTCTCCTGAACAGTGGCGTTTTTACCTTTTCCGGTAATTGTATAGGTATCACCGCGCTTCAGATTGTCTATGGCACTTATGAAGCTGTTTGTGCTCAGATCGAGAAACGGAATATTCTCCGTATCCGATTTGACGGATAAATTAATTCTGACATTCTCGAACTCGTCCGTATAAGGGATTTTGGTCAGCAGCGAAAGCTCCGCAGACTTACCAGGAGCAAGCACCGACGACTCTTTGTCCATTAGAAGATCGGTTGTTGAGGCCAAATTATCGGTATCCAGCTTCAGAGCCCCCTTCAATTCAGGAATTGTGAGGTTTACAGACTGGGTGTTGGTAATTCTCAGCTTGGCGATGACAATATCATCATCCTTCCAGGGATAACGCTGCAGAGATTGCAGACTGTATGAGAAAGAGCCATATTGGTTAGTAGCCCCATATTCCTGACCGCTGTGCACATCGGCACGCAAGGTGTACGGAATTGTAAAATAAGCTACCGGAAAAATCAGCTTAGCAGAGGGCTCGGGCGTTTCTGCTGGACCTGACGGTTCTGACGGCCCTGACCCGGTTCCTGCTGCTGCGGTGACAGCTTCGATCATCTGCAACTGCAGGTTAGACTGATCCACCTCAAGCGGGATTTCAACCGTCAGCGGGACAACCCTCGTTTCCAGCGGCTTTAGGATAAGTCCGCTTAACCCCTTAGAATTCACAGGGAATGCCGTCCCTTTGGCCGATTTGACCGCCAGCTCATAAACAGGCAGTGTAACCGCCTTGTTCCCGGTGTTTTTCAATTGCAGCTGGAACGACCATACCGCTTTGGCATCCTCCGCATACACTGAGGCGCCGGTAAGCTTCGTATCAACGGAATTGCTGCTTATGACAAGCTTTTTAACGGCCCCGCTCGCTACAATCAGATCCGGGGTGGTTGCTGCCGGAAGCTTATAGGAGGTTTTCGGGAGCTCTAGCTTCAGCGCCTCATCCTTTTGCGTGAATTGCAGCTTCATGTTGGCCGTTTTCAGATAAGCAGGAATTTCCGTCAGATAATAAATGCTTTTTTTCTCCTGCGGCTGAATCTTATAGCCTGTCTGGGAACTGCTCAGTGCAAGCTCAAACGAAGTCCCGCTCGCCGTAACCAGGTAAGCCGAATAACCCGGATCACTGAGTACTTTGTTGCCTTTATTAGTAAGATTAATGCCCAGCTTGGCATAAACCTTACCGGCGTACTTATATAGCTGAAGTGAATCTACACTTGCTGTAACCGGGATGTCATTCATTTTCGTATTAAGACTCTTCCCCAGCTCCACAGCCGTGGAGTAATTATCCGGCACAGCAATAGATCCAGCATGCTTTAAGTAGCCTTTAGTCTTCGTGTCCCACACGTACATGGCGATCTTAACGCCTTTCAGCGACGTGGTTTGTCCGATATTCACATAATATGTAATACTCATACTGTCCTTAGCAGGCACCTTCTTCTTCGTTGCGTCTGCGGTTACAGGATTACCTGAAATCACAGATCCGCCCGGTGTAACCACACGGGAGAAGTAGCGCTGCAGATTGGCACTAGAACCGCTATTATTTGTAATCTTCAGTGTGTAAGCCAGAATGTTACCTCCGGACTGCGTCCAAATGTTAACGTCTTCTAGCGCTGCTGTAACACCTGCCCCAAGTGTAATTGGATTCACCTTGGCTGCTGCAGTAACTGAAGCTGCCGGTCCGGTTGTCCCTGCGGCCAGAACGGCTGGAGCTGCCGTACTTCCTGCCAACTGGGCTATAGCAAAGCTGCTTAGGAGCAGTGCAATAGTTTTTTTATTGATCGGTCTCATGGATTTCCTCCCAGGAATATTTGCTAGAGTTATTATAGTTGCTTGTTCACAGGGAATTGTATCCAATTTGTAACTCTTCCCGTCTGCTTGTAACTTTTTATCCCAATTACGCAAAAAAACAGCACCATTAGCGCTGTTTTCAGAAAACGTTTTGTTAATATTTGTTCCACAGTGACTCTTAATCTATGAACTGAATGACCGCCGGTACTGGCTCGGAGGTAATCCTTCCGCCAGTTTGAACACTTTGATGAAGTAACTGGACTGATGAAAGCCGGTCTGAAGGGCGATCTGTTCGACTGACAATTCTGTTGAGACAAGCAGCAGCTTGGCCTTTGCCAGACGGCAATCGCTTAAATAACGGTTCGGCGTCTTCCCCATAATGGAGCGGAACAGCCGTAAAAAGTGGTAGCTGCTGTACCCTGCAAGCCTCGACATGCTCTCAAGCGTCCAGGGACGCTCACACCCTTGATGAATGAGGTCTGCCGTCCGGCGGATAGAATGCCTGATCTCCAGCGGCACGGAGCCATGCAGCGGTTCAGAGTTTTGCAGCAGCGTAACCAGAATTTCATAGAGTACTGCGGAGAGCCGCGGTTCACTGCGTGTCTCGTATGCAGCGCTAAGCTGGTACATCTCCTCGAATCTGGACGCAAGGCCAGCGTTTAGATCAAATGTAAAGAAATAACCGCGTGACTGGTCTGCTTCCTCCAAAAGGGGCAGGGATAGGGCCGTATTGAAGTGTACCCAGTGCACCTCCCAAGGCTGCGACGGATCAGAACCGTACTGCTGATAGGCCTCTCTAGGATAAAGAAAGCCGCTTCCTTTGCCCATTGGAATCCGTTCGCCCTCCTGAAATACATACCCGGAACCGCCAAAAACCAAATGCAGATTATAGCTGTTCAGTATCCCTTCACTTCTTCGCTCCGCATGCTGCGGGAAATTGCTGTAATGTCCCAGAAATTCCGGATAACAGACATAATGAGCATAGGCGGGGGCTGGCAATACCCATTGCTTCTTCATACAATCCCCTCCTCAATAATTCTAAACATCTAGCACGCAAGATAATAATATAAAAGCAATATTATGTTATATGAGATACCTATGAGCTGATATTACAATAGATTTGTAGCGTTCACAAAGCATATTTTTACACTTGGAGGTTAATATGAAGAAACCAGTCGCTGATAAACAGTTTGAGCTTGGCGTGTGCTATTACCCGGAGCATTGGCCGGAGGACATGTGGGAAGACGATTACCGCCGCATGGTGGAGACAGGCTTTACCATTGTCCGGATGGGCGAATTTGCCTGGTCTATTTTTGAACCCGAGGAAGGCAGCTATCAATTCGGGCTGTTTGACCGCGCCATCGATTTGGCCCGCCGCCACGGTCTCAAAGTGGTGCTCGGCACACCTACGGCTACTCCCCCTGCCTGGCTCACCGAGAAGTATCCTGAGGTGCTGAATGTAACTTATGAAGGTGTCACCCTGCAGCACGGTATGCGGCGTCACTATAATTACAGCAGCCCTAAATACCGTGAGCTGTGTGCTGGGATCGTATCGCAGATGGCATCACATTATGGCAGCCATCCCGGCGTGGTTGGCTGGCAGATTGATAATGAGCTGAATTGTGAGATCAGTGAATTCTATTCTGAAAGCGATCACACCGCCTTCCGTGAGTGGCTTCAGCACAAATATGAAACTTTGGAGAAATTAAATGAGGCCTGGGGTGCCGTCTTCTGGAACCAGAGCTATACCAGCTGGTCGCAGGTGTATTTGCCGCGTCCTACTCCGGTGCCGAAGCAGCCTAATCCGCACCAGGCGCTGGATGAGAAACGGTTCATCTCTGACAACACGATCTCTTTCGCCAAAATACAGGCTGATGTTATTCGGACCCAGGCACCGGATCAGTGGGTAACGACGAACGGATTGTTCGGGCATCTCGACAGCCATGAACTTCAAGATGAGCTACTTGATTTCTTCAGCTATGATTCCTATCCGCAATTCTCAAGTATTTATTATGATCCGAACGAAAAGAATCCGCTTGGCGACAGGAGCTGGAGCCTCTCCCTGTCCGTTGTCCGCTCGATCAGCTCTAACTACTGCATTATGGAGCAGCAATCGGGTCCCGGCGGCTGGGTCAACCGGATGGATATGCCTTCTCCGAAGCCCGGACAGATGCGGCTCTGGACGTACCAGTCCATCGCCCACGGTGCGGATATGGTGCTATATTTCCGCTGGCGGACTGCCACAATGGGCAACGAAATTTACTGGCATGGCCTTAACGATTACCATAACCTGCCTAACCGCCGGGTCAGGGAAGCGGCGGGAATCGGCCGGGAGCTGGCGGCAGCGGGTAAAGCGATTATCGGAACCCGGGCAGAGGCTTCAGTAGCCATTCTGCGCGATTATGATAATGAGTGGGATGGCGAATACGATATTTGGCACGGGCCGTTTATGTGGACCAGCAACAAGGAATGGTTCAAGGCACTGCAGCGGCAGCATATTCCAACAGATATCGTCTACATGCGCAGGAAGACAACAGCTAAGGAGCTGGCCCGGTATCAGGTGCTGGTCTATCCTCATCCCGCGATTATGACGGATGACACGGCAGCGGTGCTTGACGAGTACGTACAGCAAGGCGGCACGCTTATCTTCGGCTGCCGTACAGGCTATAAGGATTCGCGCGGTCAATGCTACATGCGTGCATTTCCCGGAGCCGCCAAGGAGCTCTGCGGAATAACCGTTGAAGAATTTACAATGGTCAAAGGGAATCGTGCACCTACATCGATTACATGGACCCATGGAGGCGAAGCGCTTACCGGAGCGGATGCCTTTAATGATATCCTGAAGGTGGAACAAGACAGCGTGGAAGTTATGGGCCGTTACGCTACCGATTATTATGCCGGCAAACCGGCAGTTACCCGCAACAAACGCGGCAAGGGCGAGGTCTGGTATTATGGGGCGGTCTTCAATGAGGAAGCTGCGCTAAGAATCATCAGTAGCTTGAATATTAGCTCTCCGGCTGCGGACTGGCTTGAGCTGCCCGCCGAGGTGGAACTGCAGATCCGCCGCAGCGATACCACCAGCCTGACGTTCCTCTTGAATTATAGTGAAGCATCTGCGGAAATTGTGCTCAAAGAGCCACGGACTGATTTGCTGTCGGGTCAAGAGCTTTCGGGGAAATACACGATGGAGGGCTTCGGGGTCTTAGTGCTGCAATAAAATCATAAGAGGTGCGCTACGCTAA
>CAKMKL010000278.1 GCA_927443375.1 uncultured Paenibacillus sp.
ACCGCATTCGTTGCCGGTGGAGTTATGGGAGTTCCCGGTGTTGTGATTGTTCCGGTAGTCACGCCACCGCTGCCGGCAGTGACAGTGCCTGTACCGTTACCTGTACCATTGCCTGTTTCATTGCCTGATCCACTGCCTGTACCATTGCCTGTATCCGTTCCTCCGCCGGTTTCACCGCCCGTATCGGTTCCGCCACCGCTGCCGGTTCCGCCGCCATTTCCGGCACCGTTACCATCGCCGCTCCCGGTATCCGTAGCTGCCGCTTTTACAATCAAATCGGCAGTAGCTACCTGGTTGCCTTGTCCGGCTGTTACCTTATACGTTCCGGCGGCTTCAGCTTTCCCCAAGGTGAAGGTGCTGCTGAAATGTCCGCCGCTGACCTGGACGATATCATAGAACACTGTGCTTTTTACCGGACGCAGCACTTGGATAATCACTTCGTCCAGCGTCGTTGTACCCGTAATAACCACAGTACCGCCAGTCTCTACAGAAGCTACCGGATTTAACGTAACCGCCGCACTGGCTGCAAATACCGCAGCAGGTACAAGGGATATACACAGTGCTACGATCAGCGTCATACTTAACATGCGCAACTTCACTATACCATTCCCCCGCTTTCTTCCGATTCTAGTCATTATTATTATTGTTAGTCTCCGCATTAAGAATGGCCTGATCCAGCTCTAGCTGAGTCTTCACAGTCGCCAGGTTCAGTCCGAGATTCGTATAATTACTACTGTACTTGCTCACCACATACGCTTTTACTGTATAATTCGGATTCGTATCCGCATCGCTGACATTGAAGCTGGCAGAATAGGTGCCTGTGTTTACTTTTAAATTGGCTGCAACGATACTCACCGGGGTGGAGCCGTCGAACAGCTCGAAGATTACCGTCTGGTTCCCCATCACGTAATCCCGGTAGGCATTATTGAATAAATTAATGCTTGCCGAAATTCCATTATCTACAGTCACTGCCGGAGCAGTCATATAGAACACTTCTGAAGATTTATAGGTATACCCTTCAAAATATTGGCTGCTGTAGCCTTCAGCGTCTACCATGACCTCGTATTCATGCCCTGCCTGGAAAACACCCTTCGCCAAAATCAGCTTGCCTTCACTTAGCGAATATTCCGGGCTGACCAGTTGTCTGTATACATTAGTAGTATTGTCGTACACCCGGATCACTCTCACATGCTCTCTCCAGACTACATTATCTGCATACGTGAACTCACTTGCTGTATTGCTGAAGAAATACCCGGTAATGTCGGGCGTATTATAAGCAATCTCCTGGTCAACTTCCCCGTTACGGATCATATCATAGGTATCGCTTACTGCATCCGCAGCAATTTTCACCCTGACTGAGCCACTCTGCTTCGCTTCATCAAAAACGATGTTGATGCTGTTCTCATGAACATATACAACATCCTGCACATCCAGAGCCTGATAAGTTACACCGTGATCTGTAGAGATAGTAATATACTCATTCAAATGGGATACTCCATCTGCAAGCGTCTGATCCACCAGCGCTGTATTGGTATTAAACTGCAGGCTGAGGTAACGGCCGCTATGGGAGAAATACCCGCCGTTTAAAGTAATTCCCGAGTTCTGCTGCGGATACAGCCAATTCGTATAGACATAATCCGTCAGCACATTACCGGCGGCATCCTGGAAGTGATTAGGGTTAATCTGGAAGTAATACTGGGACCCTGTAAGCGGCGCTGCGAAATGCAGGGTTACTGCCTTCCCCGTGAAGGTTACCACTGTATCGGCCGGAAGAGCATATTGCCAATTGTAGGAAATCGAGTTGTACCACTGCACATTCTGCAGGAAGCTCGCTTCATCTTCTGTGGCATTGAAGATATCTTCATCAAAGACAAAACTCAGCTCCTGTTTATCCTTAGAGAGATAGTAGTACAAGAACTTTGGCGCTGTAGTATCCGCAGGAGCGGGGTCGATTTCGGAAGCATCTGCTTCAATCAGAGCCGTAGCCTGAGCATCATTTTGGATGTTTCCGTAAACATCCTTCAGAGCGCCCCTATTGATTACAACTTGACTGTCTGTTCCGGACAGTGCTTCTGCAAAATGGATCGTCAGCTTCCCGGAATTAATGGACACAGTATCTTGGGCAACTAATCCCTTCCAGTTGTCATTCGTTCCTTTTACCAGATAAATAAAGTTTTTCAGCGAATCGCCGCTGTTATCAAACACCTCTTTATCAAAGGTGATCGTTACATCATGATTGCCCCCGCTGACCAAAGCGCTTTGAATGACCGGAGGACTCACCTGCAGATTCATCTCTTCATTCAGGTTGCCTGCCGCATCCTTCAGTGTGCCGGCGGCGATGCGGATCACGGTATGGGTTCCCAGAATAACCTTCATGTTGTTGTCATAGTTCAGGTAGATTTGTCTCGAGCCATTCTGGTACACCGAGGCTTGCTGCGCTGTAACAGGCACAAAATTCTTCCCATCCGCTGCTACGCTTAATTGACCAGCCAGAAAAGCCTGGGCCTGTTCTTGATCTGCGCCATCCGGAGCATTGACTGTGAAGTCCTCATCAAAGCTCAGGTACACGGAGCGCCCTTGATTGGAGGTAGAGCCGGTATATGCGGGAGGAGTGATATCCAGTGCAGAGATACCCGTGACCGTGATGTCAGCATCTGAGAGAACCCCATCCTCATTCATCACAGCACCGGCAGCAACATTGATGCTGTTAGATGAACCTGTGAGCGCCGTATTCAAGGTTATAACAAGTTCGCCGTCAGCATTCATATTAATCTCATTGCCTGCGTTATCCGCAGAAAGGTCTACAAAAAAGCCGGAACCCGAACGTTCAATTTGAATCTCCGACTTTAAATCAGCCAGATCAGTAGCTGGAATCGCATAAGTATTAAACGATACGGTGACTGCAGTATTGCTGCTGCCTACCTCAGCCGTTGCCGAGGTTACCGGTGAAATAAGGGGTGTGGCCTGACTCTTGCCGGGCGATACAGTAAAAACTGTAGTAGCCGTAATGATGACCGCCATCATTTTGGACACCGTTTGCATGAAGCCCGGCTTGCTTTTTGTATTGCTTCCTACCATCTGAATACCTCACTCCTAAAATTTTATTATTTAAAAATGTTACTAAAGACCAGTATATATCCCCCCAATGACAAGAAAATGACAAACTTCGACACGTCCAGAAGTGCCTGTCATCGATCCGTCACAGAATTTAGACTTCCATTTTTCGGATTTAAACTGGTTAATTATAGTAGAATAATCTATGTGAGACTATACCCGGCTGATGAGAGGAGCACGACATGAAAGCGCAGTTTGAAGCAAGGCTTGAACTATTCGCCCAGAATACACAGACCATCAAGAAGGCTTTTGCCTGGAAAAGCGGACAGATTAACCGTTTGGCTGCACTGCTGTACACAGCAGCGAATAGAACAGTGGATGTAGATGCCATCCGGGGGAGCAGTGACTTGATCAAGAGCACCACCGGCCCCTTTTCTACCTTTCGGGGTAACCTGTCCGTCTGTATCGCAGCACTGCTGTCGCTTTCAGACGGCAAGGAAGCCCTGTTGGCAGACACCCTTACCGTGTATGACCTTCTGAAGGGGCTGAAATTCCGGGCCTCAGATTATCTTGTGGTTGCCGCCTACCAGATCGCCGCCCATACGACTCCGGACCAATATCAGCGGACGGCAGACAGAGCGCGGCATTTCTACGACAGCATGAAGGCGAACCACCGTTTTCTCACCGGACAGGACGACTATATCTTCGCGGCTATGCTCGCGCTGTCAGATCTTGAACCGGAACGCGGAACAGCCCGTATGGAACAGCTCTATGCGGAACTGAAACCGGAATTCCTGTCGGGCAACAGCGTGCAGGCGTTGACGCAGGTACTGGTGCTTGGTGAAGATACTCCGGAGGCAGCCGCACGTGTCCTCGCCCTGCGGGATGCCTTCCGCAGCCGGAACATCCGGCTGGATAAGGAATATACCCTTTCGTCACTGGGTGTATTGTCGTTACTGCCTGCCGGCCATGAAACACTCGTGCAAGACATCTCTGACACCTATGAATCACTGCGGACCAAAAAGGGCTTCGGCAGCTGGTCCATTACCAAGCAGGAGCTGCTGCTGCTTTCGGCTGCACTGGTTGCCTATAAGCAGATCGACGAGTTGAAAAACGGCATTTTAACGACGGCGCTTTCCACCAGCCTGACCAATATTGTTATCGCCCAGCAGACAGCTATTGCCGTAGCCGCCACATCCTCAGCTGCTGCCGCTTCGTCCGCTTCCCATTAATCATTGCTGCAGGTCTGCCTCATAACAAAGGACTGTGTCAACCCGGTCAAGGCTGGCACAGTCCTATTGGCTTGTTCAAATGTTATCCTGCAGAAACGGATTATGTTCAGCAATACTCGTTATACGCTGGAATGTATCCTGCTTTACAGGCACACCGCCTCTGCGCTGAAGCAGCATCCATCTGAGAACGGCCAGCGCTTCGTATATCTTAAGCTTTTCCGGCCCAATATTATTTCGCTGTAAGTAGGCGGAACGAAACGCTGCTGCATACGGCTCTGAAATATATACGCTCAGCAGAACAACGCTCCAGGCAAAATCATACCCTGGATCACCTGCCTGCCCGTTCGTCCAATCTATGACCGTATAGCGCCCGTTCTTCTCTACAATATTGTTCATATGGAAGTCGCCGTGGATTATGCTTTCCTGCTTCATTTGGGCCTTCTGAACAAGGGGAATCAATAACCGGGAGATATCGGCGTACTCTTCTGCCCCCTGGAAAAAGTACTTCATAAAATCATGGGTAGGCAGATGTGTCCCCTGCACGTCTTCTACTTTGATCTGATGCAGCTTCGCCAGCATATCCGCAAGCACCGCCAGCTTCCGCGCATTCACTTTTTTCACGGGCGTCCCGTCAAAGGTCGTTAACAGCACCTTATCCCCGTTAGCAACTATTCCCCAGCCCAGCGGCTCTGGGACGGCGATTCCCCGTTCAAACAGTTCCTTCAATAAATGATACTGGGCACCGATATCCGGTCTGGAGCTTTTGTTCCAGAGCTTCAGCACGAAGCTTTCCCGCCCGGACACGATCTTCACCACCTCAGCTTCAAACCCGTGAACCATGGCTTGTGCGACAAGCTGATCCTCTTCTTTCAGCAGCTTGTCAAGCAGACCGCTTCTCCCGGTCCAGTCAATATTGCTTAGGATGCTTGCCATTTAGGACTCCTTCCATATATAGCGTTTATTTATCTCCCGGAAGTTTAATCAACCGCATACCCAAGTGTCAGCCTGAATCCGTCCAGCTCGTAACCGATTTGAGTATAGAGCCGGATGGCTTTTTTATTGGTCCCATGTGTACCCAGGGTGGCGATGGTTTTGCCCTGATCCTTCAGGTACTCCAGCGCGGTGCAGAGGAGGCTCCGGGCGATCCCTTGTTTCTGCCATTCCGGGATGACGAATACATTTTCCGTTGCACTATGACCTTCAGCAATTCTCCAGGTTGAGGTGTTGCCCAGGAACCGGTCCCCGCTAAACGCACAGAAGTTCGTCATTTCCTCTGCCCCCTGCATCCAGGCCAGCTGATTCATGCTCCAGGCCACACCGTCGAAGGAGGCGAGCTCTGCCTGATGATATTGCCCGCGGGCTTCGTTGTTATCCAGCACATAGGGGCGTATCTGCACTCCCTCAGGCAGAGGATACTGCGGAATCCCCCGGCTCAGGTCATATTTGAATACGACAATGGTATCGTAAACCGTAAACCCGCGTTTCAGGTAATAGCTCTGCTCCGGGAGGTTATCCGTATCTGTATATTGGGCGATCACAATCCGCTTATCCGGATGCTGTGCCTTAATCTCTTTGGCGCGGACAATCATCGCATACAGTAAGGCATCCTTGATCTCCCCATCTTCATCCTGGTCTGCAAACCTGATTTCACTGATAAGATAGCGGACAAAGCCCGGGTCTTCATCATGCCCTTCCGCATCAAACGTATCATGGAGCATGAGATGGGCGACGGCCACCACTTCCTCATCTTTTACAGCCAGAAACATATTTTTCTTATCCAGATCCCCGTGATACAGATAGAGCATTTTGAGCACAAAACCAAATTTCTCGAGCTTCTCTTCCTCTCCATCCCGCACATTTCGGATTACGAACTCTTTTATCAACAAACATCGTCTCCTATCTGTCATACGGAATATTGCCGTACAGACAGTTAAATTGGTATTTTTACCATTTTAATACTGAATACGCTCTCTTAAATATGCAAGGGAAACTTTATATATAAATATTCTCCACATGGTGTTCATGCGGAAACTTTGCGATTATGGTAATATGCCGGAATCCGCCGGGATTTTCACTGGAAGTTATAAGCCGGGCAGGTGCAAGCTTCCAGTTCAAGCGATTGTAACAAGAAATCTTCACAGCAGCGGGTGGCGGCCGCTTAATGTGTTATAATCACTTTGATTTATTCACTCTTCGCCAGCAAGAGTGTAAGAACACACAGAAACAGGTGATCAAATGTTCGAGCTTAAATGGCTGTGGCAGAACCTCAAGGGGAACCGGGCGCGGTATATTGTGGCACTCTGCCTCTCGGTGGTAGGCTCAGCGCTTACTATCGTGAATCCGTACATCAGTCAGCGCATTGTCGATACGTTTATAGCCGGCGATAATGCAGTGCAGAATCTGACACAGGAACGTGGGCTTCTGATTGCGCTTTGTATGGGCATGATCGGCTTTTCCCTGCTCCGTACCGGTCTTGCTTATCTGACAACCATGCAGTACGAGCGCTCCTCGCAAAACATGATGTACAACATCCGTATTTTTCTGTACAACAAGATTCAGGGACAGGACAGGGAGTATTACGACCATAACCGCACCGGTGATCTTATGACCAAGATGACTGGGGATCTCGATATGGTCCGGCACTCGATGGCATGGATTTTCAAAACAATCATCGAATCGCTGACGATTTTTGCTGCTGCCGTCATCTATTTCTTCACGATTGATGCAGAGCTGACGCTGTGGATGCTGATTCTTTCGCCGCCGATTTTTATCGTGGCCTACATATTTGCGCGGCGCGTCCGCCCGATGTATATCGATCTGCGCGAGCGGCTGTCCCAGCTTAACACAACGACACAGGAGAATATCTCCGGCAACCGGGTCGTCAAGGCGTTCGCCCGCGAGGAATTCGAAATTGAGAAATTCACAGACAAGAATGTGAACTATTCGGTCGCCAATAAGAAAGCCGCACTCGTCTGGCTTGATTACTTTCCTTACCTGGAGACCTTCGCTCAAGGCTTCAACGTTATTCTGATGATTGCCGGCGGACTTTATCTGATGGACGGCCGGATTACCTTTGGTGAATTCGCAGCCTTCTCCTCACTCATCTGGGCCATTTCGAACCCGATGCGCAATATCGGTATTATCATCAATGATATCCAGCGTTTTTTTGCCAGTCTATCCAAAATCGTCGATATTTACTATGCCCGGCCGGCGATTGTAAATGAGCACAATCCCGTTGATAAACGCCGTTATGAGGGCCGTATAGAGTTTCAGAATGTCAGCTTCAAATACGACAGTGCCGTCGTCCTGGACGATGTCAGCTTTACCGTGGAGCCTGGTGAAACCGTAGCCATTATGGGTTCAACGGGTGCAGGCAAGACAACCATCATCAATCTGATACCCCGGTTCTACGAGGTAACTTCGGGACGTGTACTCGTGGATGGCATTGATGTGCGGGAACTGGAGCTTGATGAGCTGCGGGGCAATATCGGCATGGCTACCCAGGATGTGCTCTTATTCTCCGATACGATTGACGGAAACATCGCTTATGGTGATCCTGAGCTTCCGGAGGAAGAGGTGATGGATTACGCCCGGCTCGCAGCCGCCCATGAATTTATCACCAAAATGCCCGAAGGCTACGATACGGTTGTCGGCGAACGCGGTGTCGGCCTGTCAGGCGGGCAAAAGCAGCGTATTGCACTTGCGCGGGCGATGGCCGTCCGCCGTCCGATCCTGATTCTGGACGATACGACCTCTGCAGTCGATCTGGAGACAGAGGAGCATATTCAGCGCAGTCTGCGCGAGCTGAAATACCCTTGCACGAAGATTATTATTGCGCAGCGGGTATCCACAACCTGTGAAGCCGACCGTATCCTGATTCTGGACCGCGGCCGTCTGATCGAGGAAGGCACCCATGCCGAGCTTCTGGCGAAGCGGGGTTATTATTACGACGTGTTTATGCTGCAGAACGAGGGCATTGGAAGGCAGGTGAGCCAGCATGGCAAGGAATAAATTCGACGTCGACGAAAATCTGGAATCTCCATTTAATATCAAACATTTCCGGCGTGCAATGGTGTACATCAAACGAAAGCAGAAGCCGATGATTATTGCGTTCATTCTGAGCGCCTTATCCGCCGCCATTTCGCTGTCGGCCCCGCTGATTATGCAGCATGTCGTGGATGTAACCATTCCGGCAAAAGCGAAGCTTGCGCTGGTCGGCTGGTCGGTACTGATGCTAGTGACCATTGTGGTCAGCGTCATTCTGGCAACCATCCGGTCACGCATTATGACGAGCGTAGGGCAGGACATTATTTTTGACATCCGCACAGATTTGTTCAAGCATCTGCAGGATCTGCCGTTCAAATATTATGACGACCGTCCGCAGGGCAAAATCCTCATCCGGGTTGTCAACTACGTCAACTCGGTTTCGGATGTCCTGTCGAACGGCATTATCAACTTTATCCTGGAAATTGTGAATCTGATCTTCATTGCCGCCTTCATGTTCGCCGTTGATGTCCGGCTCTCGTTCGTTACGCTGGCCGGACTGCCTGTGTTCCTCGGCGTTATGCTGCTGATTAAGACCCGTCAGCGCCGGGCCTGGCAGGCGGTATCCAATAAGAGCTCCAACCTGAATGCTTATATGCAGGAGAGCATCAGCGGGATCGGCGTGACCCAGATGTTCTCACGGGAACAGCGCAATGAAGGCATCTTCACCCGTCTGGCCGGCAATTTCCGGACGGAATGGATGCGGGCCCTGCGTTTTAACGCGCTGATCCCGTTCTCTGTCGACAATCTGGCAACGATTGTTACAACACTGATTTTCTTGGTAGGCCTGCTCACGCTGAGCCCGCAGGATGTCACCTTCGGCGTCATTCTCGCCATGAGTACCTATGCAGCCCGCTTCTGGCAGCCGATCCTGAATCTCTCGAACCTGTACAACAACTTCATTAATGCTGTCGCCTATCTGGAGCGTATCTTCGAAACACTGGATGAACCGGTTACGGTAAGTGATATACCGGGTGCGGAGGAACTGCTGCCTGTCCGGGGCCAGGTCACCTTCGACGACGTAACCTTTGCCTATGATCCTGGACTGAACATCCTGGAGAATATCTCCTTTAACGTCCAGGCAGGCGAGAGCATTGCCCTTGTCGGACCGACAGGCGCAGGCAAAACTACGGTCGTCAACCTGATCTCCCGCTTCTATAATCTTACCGGCGGCAGCATCCTGATTGACGGCCAGGATATCTCGCAGGTCACCATGAAGTCCTTGCGCAGCCAGATGGGAATCATGCTGCAGGACAGCTTTATCTTCTCTGGGACGATCCTGGACAATATCCGTTACGGTAAACTTGATGCGACCGAAGAAGAAGTTATCGCTGCGGCGAAGACCGTCTGTGCGGACGAATTCATCCGCGAGTTCGAGCACGGGTATATGACGGAGGTGAATGAGCGCGGCTCCAAGCTCTCGCAAGGCCAACGGCAGCTCATCTCCTTCGCCAGAACACTGCTGGCTGACCCGCGTATTCTGATTCTGGACGAAGCCACCTCCTCCATCGACGCCAAGACTGAACGGCTGCTGCAGAAGGGCCTTAACGAACTGCTTAAGGGGCGTACCTCATTCATTATCGCGCACCGCCTGTCCACCGTAAAGAACTGCGACCGCATTATGTATGTGTCGAACAAAGGTATCGCGGAAAGCGGCTCCCATGATGAGCTGATCGCAAGCCGCGGCCTTTACTACCGGCTCTATACGGCGCAGAAGATGGAAGCGTAGAGCGCCACTGAATGTATAAAAAGAAATGTTACCGGGCCGGTTTGCCCGGAACACCCTAACACAATAATGCCGCGGGGAGGCGGAATGAACGGGACTTTTCCCGTTCATTCTGCGAAATCGCCTGTCTGCAGCGAAATCAACGGGATTTTTCCCGTTCATTTCGCCAAATCGCTTGTCTGCAGCGGAATCAACGGGACTTTTCCCGTTCATTCTGCCAAACTACCAATCTGCGCCGGAATCAACGGGATTTTTCCCGTTCATTCTGCCAAACTACCAATCTGCG
>CAKMKL010000279.1 GCA_927443375.1 uncultured Paenibacillus sp.
CGTAGAAATCATCCGTCAACGTGTTACTGAATTCCGGATCAACGATGAAGTTTTTAAGGACAGTATTTCTGGCGTTACCTTGTCCGAGATCAGAGGTCAGAGGAAGCACCAACCGTGCAAGGTCCCCACAAGCTGCGGTTAAGATGATTAATGAGATGAAGGAGAATTGGGAGTATTTTGAGCAGCGTACCAAGAAGGATATCATGCAATCCATATTCCAGAGAATTGTGATTCGTAAAGAGGAGAGTAATTGAGAAGAAGCCCATCCTAAGCGGTGGGCTTTTTTTATCTATTAATTATATGTATTTGTAATAGTTGTGTGTATACCGGAGTTCCGGTCAGCAGACTGGTGGAAGGCGAACGGGATAAGCTGCTGCGGCTGGAGGAGACGCTGCATGAGCGGGTGGTCGGCCAGGAGGAGGCCGTGTCGCTGGTAGCCGACGCCGTACTGCGAGCCCGTGCCGGAATCAAGGACCCGAACCGTCCAATCGGTTCGTTCCTGTTCCTCGGGCCGACTGGTGTCGGCAAGACGGAGCTGGCCAAAGCGCTGGCCGTCTCGCTGTTCGACCGGGAAGACGGCATGATCCGCATCGACATGTCGGAGTACATGGAGAAGCACAGCGTCTCCCGTCTCGTCGGTGCGCCTCCGGGATATATCGGCTATGAGGAAGGCGGCCAGCTTACGGAGGCAGTCCGCCGCCAGCCATACACCGTTGTGCTGCTGGACGAAGTGGAGAAGGCGCACCCGGATGTCTTCAACATCCTGCTGCAGCTACTGGATGACGGGCGGCTGACCGATTCCCAGGGCCGGATCGTGGATTTCAAGAACACGATTGTTATTATGACTTCTAATATCGGCTCGCCGCATCTCATTCAGGGTACGGATGATAACGGGGAGCTGACACAGGTGGTTAAAGACCGGGTGATGAAGGAGCTGAGCGGCCATTTCCGCCCAGAGTTTCTGAACCGGGTAGACGATATTGTAATGTTCAAGCCGCTGACACTGGGCGAAATCGGGCAGATCGTCGTCAAATTAGCAGATGGTTTACGTACACGGCTGGCTGAACGGGGCATCGGCCTTACGCTGAGCGAAGCGGCGGTGCGGTTCATTGCCCAGGAGGGCTTCGATCCGGTATATGGGGCGAGACCGCTGAAACGCTTTATCCAGCGGAGCCTGGAAACCCCTGTTGCGCGGGCGTTGATCGCCGGGGAAGCAGAGGAAGGCTCAATCCTGGCGGTTGATGAGGCGGACGGCCGGCTGCATGTGGCCATCCGGCGGCCTGAGGCGGCGGGAGTAACAGGAGCGGCGGGCAAGGCGTAAGCCTGCTGCTTGCGGCCCGCAGGAAGGCAGCAGGTTACAGAAGCCGCGCCGGTCAACAGTGCGGTCTACTGCCAGTCTGCTGCTAAGCAAATAGCTGCACTTCATACAGTTACATGCACCGGCAGTCCTTATACCGCTGGTGTAACTGTATTTAGTGCAGTTATTTTTATACTCTTCAGCCGAAAGTGCCGCTTAGGGGTTTATTAATTGCACCGAATACAGCTATAAGCCGAATAGGGTGTTTTTTAGCGCGAAATAGCTGTACAGAGTGCAATTAGAGTAACATTGATCCTCACTTGAACCGATTACTCCACAGTGGAGGTGAGGCCCTTCTTTGATTTTGCCGGTTGAACTGCGATCTGCCTATGTGTGCTCAGCGCTGCCAATTGTGCGAAGGATAATCAGCAGCAGATTTACGGCAATTGGCCGAATAAGGACGTTAGTTTTTCAATACAGCGGCAGCGACGAAGGCAGCCGCGTTTCCCGTCCTTAGATCAGCTCGCCCTTCTTCTGCAAATGACGGTACAGCAGATAAGCGAACATTGAACAGAGCAGGGCGCACAGGCCGATGAAGCCGTAGCCCGCCTGCAGTCCACGAAGCAGCCCCGCACCTTCCTCGGCACCGGAGGAGAACAGCTGCTTGATCCCCTCGGTGATCGCACCAATGAAGTAGTTGCCCAGCACACTGGCTACGCCCATCAGGGTGACGATGAAGGTAATCGCCGTATCGCTGCCCTGGCGGTACCGGTCGGCGATCAGCGCCATAATGGTCGGGTAGACCGGCGCGATGCCGACCCCGGCAATGGCGAATAGAACGGCTCCGGATTGCCCGAGCAGGATGGCGGCGAACGTGCACAGCCCGGAGAAGGCGGAGAAGAGGATCAGCGAGAGGGTGAAGCCGATTTTGTCGGTCACAGGGCCGAGAATGAGCCGGGCCAGCGTGAAGCAGAGGAAAAAGGCGGACAGCATACCCGCAGCAGAGGCCGAACGCCAGCCGTAGGCTTTTTCCAGAAAGTTAACCAGCCAGCCGCCGACCGCCAGCTCCGAAATGACGCCGAAGGAAAGGACAGCGACCAGCAGCCAGATCACCGGATCACGGGAGATGGACGATAGGGGAATACGGTCCTTCGTCAGTGTGGCATCGCCCGGGAATTTGCCAAGAAAGGCCGGAATCATCGGGAGGACGGATAACATGAGAATGATCAGATAGACGCCCCGCCAATCCAGCAAATGGCCAAATATCGTGACAATCATCAGCCCGGAAGAAATCAGCGGAGCGACGGTAGAGCTAAGGCCATAGAAAAAATGGGACAGATTCATCATCGTGCCGGTATTTTTCACGAAAATCCGCGCGCCGAGCACCGCCAGGCCAATCTCCAGCATCCCGTTGCCGATATACATCAGGAAAAACGAGCTCGAGAGCGCAGGATAGCTATGGGACAGGAAAATAAAAACGCCGGATACTGCCATTGAGCCGAAGGCGAGCAGGCTTACCGCTTTGATGCCGATTTTACGGATCAAGAGTGCGGTGAAGGTGCAGGCCAGCAGATAACCGAGCGAGTTCAGCGACAGCAGCGTCCCGAGCTGCATTTCATCCAGCCGGAGATCGCTCTGAATACGCGGAATGGCGGGACCTTTGATATTTTCAGAAAAGCCAAAAACCAGAAAGCCGACGAATACGGTCAGCAGCTGTAAAATATAGTTGCGTTTGGATGATGATGCCGGTGTTGGACGGATATCAGCCTTCAAGATGTACCTCCTGGATTTTGAAATCACTGGGTTTGGAGCCCAAACCACATGAGGTCCATTATATCACCGTTCACTCTGTCCAAGGAATCAGTTTGGGGTGCTGGTCGAGAATCGACTGATATTGTTCCTTCCATCCATAGACGCCGTCGGGGTCCAGCTGCATATAGCGCATATATTTATCGAGCCGGTATTCCGGCCGGGACCAGCCGAGATGCTTGAGCCGCAGATTGCTAAGCTGATGGGGCAATTCAAAAATATTCTCCGGAAGCCGTCCGCAGTGCTGTGGTGAGTCATTCCAGACATAGGGGAAATCCTCCCGGTAGCGGAGCAGGAACGGACGGTAGCTTTGATGGGAGCGCCAGTACATGTCTTCGCGGTAATGATGGTCGTCCCAGAAATCGTACAGCCGGAAGCAGAACAGGTCACAGTTGTCCTCCTGCAGCAGAATCTCAATATCCTCGGCGAAACGTGCCTCGAACATTTCATCCGCATCCAGGCTCAGAATCCACTCGGGGTTTGTTTTGACAACCTCTTCCCACTGCTGCTTGCGCAGCTCGGATTCATTGCTGAACCTGGAGACGGTATTGTGCACAAGATGAAGCGGGATACCCTGAAGAACTTCCCGGCATATGTCCGCAGTGTCATCGGTGCTGCCGTCATCGATAATGACAGCTTCGTCAATGTATTTGCGGTGCTCCTGCAGTACTGTCCGCAGGAAGCGGGGAGCCTCGTTCTTGACAGCCATCATCAGCGTGAGCTTGGGCCGCTTGGCTGCCGCAGACGAAGCAGCTGTCTTAGCGGCATCAGGGGACTTCTCCGCCTGGGACAGCGGATCTTTATGAAGGCGGTTCTCCGCTTCCGCCGCCGACCATAAGGAGGAAGCAGGCTCCGGATCCGGCCGGTGCTGCGGTTCTGCCGTTACCCCGGCCTTGTCTGCCGTCCCGGACTCAGACCCGCCTGCCGTCACCTCTGCAGTTGTGATCCGGATGTAATCTGTGACCTTGGCCAGGTCACTGTCCCGGTACAGATGCAGGGCCGGATAATGAGTATCCACATGGAGCGGAATGCCAAGGGCAGCGGCGCGGATGCAGAAATGGCGGTCTTCTCCCCAGTAGGAAATATTCGGGATCCGGTCATAGCTGACTCCTGCTTCGATGGCCCGGCGGCTGATCAGGGTACATGCACCGAGGCCGCCTACTTCATATATTCCGGGCTGCTGGAGCCTGGACAGGAATAGCTGGAATCTGCGGTTGATCTCCTCAGGATCTACCTTTTCCCCGGGGAGAATCTCCCACTGGTTGTATTCATCATGCATCCAGACCTGCGGCTGCAGTAAGGTGCCAGGCTGCCACTGGGTCCAGAATATCTCCGAAATGATATCCTTCTCCGTCCGGATCAGATGAAGCAGCGTATCAGGATGGAGGATCAGATCGGAATCAACCAGGAACAGATGATCATAGCCGAAGGCCTCTGCGCGGCGGATCATCAGATTTTTGAAGCCGGCCACTTTCCAGACCAGGTCGGAATTCCAGAAATGAGTGGTATCATTGCGGATATACGCATCATGAAAGCCGGAGGATTGGTGGAAGACCTCACTGCCGTTCGGGTCGAAATGCCGGAGCAGATCACTTGCGGCATCATCCTCATTGTCATCGATAAAATAGAAATCCAGTGTCACTCCGTCACGCCGCAGGCGCAGCAGTGAATTCAGGAACTCTTGCAGGATTTGCGGTTTTTGGTGAATCGGGCTGCCAACCAGCACCCGGGTCTTAGTCTCGCTCATAGCCGAACCCTCATGAATAGGGTTATCATGGTATAGAACATCTCCTTGCATTCACAAATAGATGATGTGAACTATATATATTCAATATATTTAGAGACGTACGGGACTAACCCTAATTTTGTTAATTTCCTCTAAGTTGCAGATTTGAAAAAATCATTCATTGCAATTGGAGGCAGTGCAGCTGCAAGAGGTAAGTCCGGGCCACTTCGTGGCTTATGATTTCAAGGAATAAGCGGGAGGAAGAGAAGATGTCGGAAACAGTGAACAAGGTTAGATTATCACAGTGGGATGCGCTGTTATTGGAGTCCCTGCGGGGGCTGGGCTGGACGAATGAAGAGCTGCTGGCCATTACCTCTGCCGGAGAACTGCCGGTCGACAATAGTCCGTTCGAATTTGATTATCAGCAGCTCGCAGCTCTGGCAGCAGAGAAGCCGGAAGAATACCGCCAGGCTGTAACAGAAGGCTACCAGATTAAATACAATACGATCCGGGGCATCCGCAGCTGGATCTCTGTCGCTCTAGGCATAGAGCCGCAGCTGGAGCTGGAGGAAGGCAAGGAAGCGGTTGAGGTTTCCTTAAACGCAGACGAGAAAAAACGTGTGGAAGACGTTCTGTCCTTTGGCTGGGTGATCAGCGGGGAAGCGGAGTCTGGAGTCTGCCGGATCGAACCGGTCCAGCGGTAAGCTGCGTCGTTAAAGTCCAATTTATGAAAAGCAGTATAGTTGTATTCCGGACAAATAAATATTGCGAAGATCAGCACCTTCACCATTTCAATGTATTTTGTTATACATCCGTTTAATTGTACGGAATACAATTAAACGGACGATGTGAAGAAAAATGGCTATATGTACAAAGTGCAGTTAAAAAGTCTACATATTCAGCTGAATCTTGCGGGTGCTGAGTACGCCTTCCAGGCCGGTAGGGTCGGTACTTACTTTGCGCGATACAAAAGCTTCCGCCCGCTCCGAGGTGCGGATACGCACCGGCTTGGTCTCCATATGCACCAGTTCCCACATGACGTCGGCTACGGACTCTGCTGTCTGGGGTTCTACATTCCGCTGCAGAAAGGTTGCGGTGTAAGCATCAATTACCGGCTTGTATTCGTCTTCCAGAATCCCGCCGGTGTCTGATACATGCCCCAGCACGGTTTTGTTGAATTCTGTGGCAATCGCCCCCGGCTCCAGTAAAGTCACGTCGATGTTGAATTGCGGTTTGTAATAGGTAGCCAGACTTTCCAGCAGACCTTCCACCGCAAATTTACTGGCGCAGTATATTTCATTCATCGGCTGTCCAACTAGTCCGCCTACGCTTGAAGTGGCAACGATATGACCGTATCCGCTCTTACGCAGCAGCGGCAGTGCAGCCCGGATCGTATGCATTACGCCGTATACATTGGTATCGAAGACGCGGTGGATATCCTCCACAGGTGCTTGTCCCAGTGCGCGGAGGTAGCCGAACCCGGCATTTGCGAACAGCACGCCGAGTGAGCCGTGCTTCCGGTCGATCTCGTCGATCACAAGCTGGATGCTGTCCGGATCTGTGACTTCGAGATGGACGAAATGCAGATTGCCTTCTTCGCGGTACAGCTCCTGGTCGCGTGCCGGATTCCGCGTGCCGGCGTATACAGTCCAGCCTTCACGGGCGAATTTTAGAGCCGATGCCAGGCCGATTCCGGAAGAGGCGCCGGTAATGCAGATGATTTTGCTCATTGTAAATGCAACCTCCAATGAATTTGATCTTGGATAAATAAGGTAATTCCAGAAAGATGGTCTACACATTATAGCATGGACCGGCTGTATCTCTTAAGTCCGGCATAAAGTCCGCATTTTCGCCTTTTTTACGGCCTGGTTAAGTTGTATCAAAGTTTTCATTACTGTAGACTATAATTAAGTCTATAGTAGTAAGCGAATGGAGAGGAACAATGGAAGTATTTAAGCGTTATTATGCAAATTTAACGATCCGGCGCTTTGGAATTCTGGTGCTGATCGGACTGCTGCTCTACAGTATCAGAGACATGCTGAATTTAGTGCTCCTGACATTTTTGATTGCTTACGTGATGAACAGTTTTCAGGTTCTGCTGACGAAGCGGATCAGCAAGTTTATCCGGGTGAACAGCAAGGTCATCATTATCGTGTTGTACCTGGCCCTTATCAGCATGATCGCACTTGCCCTGGTTAAATATCTGCCTAAAGTGTTCGAGCAAGTCAAGCAATTAACCACCTATTTATCGAATTTAACTTCTGAAGACATCCCGCAAAATGAGATTACCCAGTACTTATTCGGCATGCTCAAGGATTTGAACTATCAATCATATCTAAAGGGCGGTATTGATTATGTGTTCAAAATCAGCAACTGGGGCACCACCTTCGTATTATCCACCATTCTGAGCTTTGTTTTCATCCTGGAAAAGGGCCGCATCGTCAGCTTTACTTCCCGCCTGAGAGAGAGCAAGATTTCCTGGTTCTACGTAGAGCTTGAGTATTTCGGCAAAAAATTCATTTCCTCCTTCGGCAAGGTCATTGAAGCGCAGATTCTGATCGCGCTGTTCAATACGTTCTTTACCGTGATCGGTTTATGGATACTCGGCTTCTTTTTTGAACCGTTTCCTTATCTGTTCGCGCTGTCCGTGATGATCTTCCTGCTCAGCCTGATTCCGGTGGTCGGCTTCGTCATCTCGCTGGTTCCGCTCTGTATTATCGGCTATAACATCGGCGGGCTGGAAATGACGGCCTATGTCCTCGCGATGATTGCCGTGCTGCATTTCATGGAGGGCTATTTCCTGAACCCGAAGCTGATGTCCTCGAAGATGAACCTGCCGATGTTCTACACCTTCATCGTATTGCTGTTCTCCGAGCACTATATTGGCGTATGGGGACTTATTCTCGGGATTCCGATCTTTGTCTTCTTCTTGGATATCCTTGATATTTCCCGCAATGAACCCGTAAAGTAACCAGAATTTCGTTCATAAAAGAGAGGCAGCCCACATTTGCCAGCGGGCTGCCTTTTTCATAATCTAAGTATTCTGCAATCAGCCGAACGTGGTAGTGACACTCTGGGTCACAAGCTCTCTTACCTCGGCTTTTTGCGCTGCGTATTGTTCTCTTGTAATGCTGCCGCTGGCCAGGCGCGAATCCAGCTGCTGAGTCAGCTGTGCAACCTGCAGGTTAATGACCTGACTGATATTCCCGCCGTTCTCTGCGGCGATGTCCTTCAGGGACTTACCGTCGTAAAGTGCCTCGTACAGCTCTTCATCAGAGGACTGGTTCAGTGCTTCGAGCAGCTCGTCCTTGTCTGCCACAGCCGCGGAAGTAGACCATTTCGCTACCGGAGAGGCGATGGCGGCAGTTCTGCCCCAGGCTGTTCCTCCGAAAGACATGGCTACGATCATGGTCCCGACAATCATCACTCGTTTTATGTTCATGTAAATATCCTCTTTTCGTGTGCAGTAATGTGTATCAATCAAGGAGGGTTGTTGTCATTGTAGGGTTTTACACTAATCCTAGTGTAAATTACCAAGCTGATAGCAACCTTAAATTTAATTAAATAATACCTTAAATTTACTTTGAACTGACAGCGGGTTGACAGACTTTCCGTATACTCAAGAAATGGCTGCTTACTTGCATGTTTATGCATGATTAAGCAAATTTTCGCATACGGGGAGTGTTCAAAAGTTGAGAGTTACAGCCAGAAGTAAACGCTTATTTTCCGGTTTGATTGCAAGCAGTCTTATGTTTGGGGTCATGGTTCCTGGAGGATATGCCCAGGAGATTTCACCGGATTTACAGCAGACATCATCCAAGCTTGTATCGGACTTGAACGAAGTAATACAACCGGAAGTACAGTATACTGCGGAATCGGTTACAGCCGCTGTCTATACTGC
>CAKMKL010000280.1 GCA_927443375.1 uncultured Paenibacillus sp.
GACGGACTGTGGCATACCCTGCTGGATGATCCGGGGAGTTACACCGAAACGTCCGGATCGGCGGCCATCGCAGCAGGCATTCTGCATGGAGTACGCCGTGGGCTGCTGCCGGAGGCTTATACTGAACCCGCTCTGGCTGCGATTCAGGCTGTGCTGGAGCGGATTGACGATGAAGGTACAGTGCTCGGTGTATCGGGCGGCACGCCGATTGGCGCAGCCAAGGAAGATTACAAAGGAATCATTATTGCCCCCATGGCCTACGGACAGGCGATGGCTCTGGTCGCGCTCGGCGAAGCTCTGCATTACTGCTGAGGTTTGCGCTGGACTGTAGGTCCCAAAAGCTACTCAAATAAAGGTAGGAGTAGGATGCTTCGGGCGGTTGTGTTGCTACATTTCGCTGGAACAGATGGGAAGAGTCTTGTGGCAAGGTATGTCATGGCACAAGAGGGAAGAGTTTTGTGGCAAAGTGTGTCATGGAACTGGGCTCCAAAGATTAGTTGGAATTTCTCCAGCTAATTCGATCATTATCCATAATTTAATGTCATTAGGTTGAAAATCTCCACCTATTTCGCTCCATACACTCCTCAGAGGGTGAATTCGGTACAATGAAGTGGAGTTTTTCCAACTAGCCCACTAATCCTAGCGTTGGAGGGCGAAAGAGGTGGAGAAATTCCACTTACCCTGATCAGAAGCAGGTGCTTTGCAAAACAATTTTTCATATAGTTCTGATGAAGAACAGGCCTGCACAAACAAAGTGCTGCCATACTGCGAGTCTGTGCGGGCCTCTAATTCTATAAATAAAATGCGGTACAACCTGGCGAAAGATTTGCTTGTAGCTTCCAAATACATGGAGTATACTGTTGTCGGGAAGGTTAAGCGCTTACCCTCTAAGGGGGATAAGTTATATGGTAAAACCAATCGTAGTTGGCATTATCGGTGCCGGTAGAATCGGCCGCCTGCATGCGCATAATCTGCGTGTGATGCCGTCGTTTACGCTGAAGTCCATTGCCGAGGCTGTAGTGAGCGAGGATTTGCTGGCCTGGGCGGAGAGCCGCGGCCTGGGCCAAGTGTTCGTGGAGGCGGAAGACATTCTGAAGGATCCGGAGATCGAGGCGGTGTTCATCTGCACACCAACGGATACCCACGCCACCTGGATTGAGCGGGCCGCCCGCGCCGGGAAGCATATTTTCTGCGAGAAGCCGATCAGCCTGTCGCCCCAGCAGACCAGCCGGGCACTGCAGATTGCAGAGGAGGCAGGCGTGCTGCTTCAGGTCGGCTTTAACCGCCGGATGGATCCGAGCTTCCGTAAGCTCAAGCAGCTGGTTGAATCAGGAGAGCTGGGCAGTCCGCATATTGTGAAGATCACTTCACGTGATCCTCAGCCTCCCGGCGAGGGGTATGTGCGCTCCTCCGGCGGCATGTTCATGGATATGACGATTCACGATTTTGATATGGCCCGTTATCTGATGGGCGAGGAAGTAACGGAAGTGTACACTCGCGGGGCCAATCTGGTGGATCCGATGTTCGGGCGCTGCGGCGATGTGGACACAGCCGTTATCACGCTGACCTTCGCCAGCGGAGCGATCTGTGTCATTGATAACAGCCGGAAAGCGGTCTATGGCTATGATCAGCGGGTCGAGGTGTTCGGCTCGCTCGGCTCGGCCACTGCCGACAATTGCCGCCCGACGACAGTAGAGGTATCTACCGCAGCTTCGGTCACCCGCGACCAGCCGCAGCATTTCTTCCTGGAGCGGTACAACCAGGCCTTCACCGATGAGGTTGCCGCGTTTGCCCGCACGATCCGCCTGCAGGAGCCGCTCATCTGCAGCGGGCTTGACGGACAGCAGGCCGAGCGGCTTGCCGTAGCCGCCAAGGAATCGCAGCGGACCGGGCTTCCGGTCAAGCTGTCTGCCAGCGCCGGGGAGGGACAATCAGAGTTGCAAGCCTTGTAAGCGGATGCATACCTTAAAGACCGAGGAGGACGGCGAAGATGTCTGATCTAATCATTAAGGCCGGTGCACCCGGCAGGGATGGGCTTGTGGCCGCGGTGAGCAAGGAGAGCGCCGGATGGAAATACGTAGGGTTTGAAGTGTATCAGCTGCAGGCTGGAGATGTGCTTAAGCGCAGCACAGAAGGGAACGAGATCTGCCTGGTGCTGCTGGCGGGTAAGGCGGATGTTAAGGTGGACGGCCAGCTGTTCGCCGGTATCGGCGGGCGCATGTCCGTCTTTGAGGATATGCCGCCGTATGCGGTATATGTTCCGGCGGGAGCGCATTATGAGGTTACGGCCCTGAGTGAGCTGGAGCTTGCCGCCTGCCTTGCGCCAGGAACGGGTAAGTATCCCCCGCGGCTGATCACCCCGTCCGATGCTGTGGCTGAGGACCGCGGCTATGGCAGTATGTCCCGCCGGGTGGTCAACATCCTGCCTGAGAACAGCGAAGCCGAGAGCCTGCTGGTCGTGGAGGTGCGCACGGGCGGCGGCAACTGGTCCAGCTATCCGCCACATAAGCATGACCGGGATAATCTGCCGGCGGAGTCCTATCTGGAGGAGACTTACTATCACCGGGTAAATCCTTCGCATGGTTTTGTAGTACAGCGGGTGTACAATGACGACCGCAGTCTGGACGAGACGATGGCCGTGCCTGACCGCAGCATTGTGCTGGTTCCGGAAGGCTACCATCCGGTGTCTGCACCGCCGGGCTACGATTCGTATTATCTCAACGTGATGGCCGGTCCGGTCCGCACCTGGGTCTTCCACAACGATCCGGAGCATGAATGGCTGTTCAAGGCCGGACAGCGCAAGCCGGGCGGGCAGGAGTAAGGTTGCCGGCCCGTATAATGAAAGGGGCTTCCGCGCGTCGGAGGCCTCTTTTACGCGCCCCCGGCAGACCAAGCGCCGTCTCCGCCGGATAGACACTGCCGGGTGAGTTCCCTATAATCGAGGTATACGATGGCATGAACGTAAAGGCGGGCTTATTAACAATGAAACCTACGATCTATGATGTGGCACGGGAAGCGGGAGTCTCGATCGCTACGGTGTCCAAGGTATTGAACAAGAGCGGGCGGATCAGCGACAAGACACGGGAGAAGGTGGGCCGGGTCATGGAGGAGCTGAACTATCAGCCTAGCCTGGTGGCCTCTGCGCTGACGAGCCGGCGGACGGGAACGATCGGGCTGGTGATTCCCGATATCGCCAATCCTTTTTTTGCCGAGACGGCCCGCGGTATTGAGGATTATGCCCAGGAGCAGGGAAGTGACCTGATCGTGTGCAGCACAGACCGGGATGATGAGAAGGCGGCCAGATATATTTCGCTGCTCTTGCGCAAAAGAGTGGACGGCCTGATCATTGCCTCCCACACGGGGAAGACGGACATGATCCGCCGCCTGCTGGCCGACCATGTGCCGCTGGTGCTGTTCTCGGCAGATATCCGGATGATGGAGGGCAACAGTGTCACGGTCGATGACTATAAAGGCGGGTATCAGGCGACGGAATATCTGCTCTCCCTGGGGCACCGCAGGCTGGGAATCATCTCTGACAACCTGCCCGGAAGCAAGCTGCGCGCCGAGGGCTTCCTGGATGCGCTGAAGGATGCGGGGGTTCCCTTTGACAATCCGGCGAACCTTACACACACCTCGGCCACGCTGGAGAACGGCCGCAAAGCGGCTGCGGTTATGCTGGGCCAGGCGGGGGAGCAGCGGCCGACCGCGATATTCGCCTGCAACGATCTGCTCGCGATCGGGGTACTCAAAGAGGCGCGCGGCGCAGGCCTGTCCATTCCCGGGGATCTGTCCGTAGTGGGCTTTGACAATACGATGCTGGCTGAAATTTGCCATCCTTCCTTGACCAGCATCGCCCAGCCCCTGCGCGAGATGACGGAGCAGGCGATGATTCTGCTGAATGAATCGATCGACAATCCGGATAGCCCCAAACGCAAGATCATGCTGATGCCGGAGCTGGTTGTCCGTCATTCCACGGGCCCTGCTCCGCATTAAGAAGCAATAGATGCTGTAATTAAATTAAGGTTTGTTTCTGGCTGAAGACCTGTCTCCCCGCTTTGCGGCGGCTGACGGGTCTTTTCTATTTCTATTTCTACTTCTATTTCTATTTCTGGGGATCTGCAAATACCTGAGGCAAAAATTGTGATATCGCTTTCAAATTGAGGATTGCCAAACCGGAATTTCTAAACTATACTAAAGGGGAAAATTAGGTTAAGCGCTTACCCTTCCCCCGAAATGATTTGGATTGACTTCGAAGAACCGGCAGTGGTTGTTCCGGTCCCTTTTCGCTGAAGCTTTTACAAGGAGGCGTCACTATGAACGGTTTACAGTTTGATCCCGCCCGGCCGCTGGATTTAATCGCCGTCGGCCGGCTCTGTATTGACTTAAATGCTAATGAAACCGGCAGACCTATGGAAGAGACCATGACCTTTACCAAATATGTCGGCGGCTCGCCTGCCAATATCGTAGTCGGCACGGCCAGGCTGGGCCTGCGCACCGGCTTCATCGGCAAGCTTGCCGATGACCAGATGGGCCGGTTTATCCGCACCTATCTGCAGCAGAATGGCATCGATGACAGCCAGGTAAGCGTGGACCGGACCGGTGCGGTGACAGGGCTAGCTTTTACAGAAATTAAGAGTCCGCAGGAATGCAGCATTCTGATGTACCGGGACCATGTGGCGGATCTGCTGCTGAATACCGGGGAAATCTCCGAGGATTATATCCGGCAGGCCAAGGCGCTGCTGATCTCCGGCACCGCCCTGGCGCAGAGTCCCTCCCGTGAGGCAGTGCTTCTGGCACTGGAGTTTGCCCGCAAGCATAACGTCACTGTATTTTTTGATCTGGATTACCGCCCGTATACCTGGAAATCGGCCGCAGAGACGGCTGTCTACTATAATCTGGCTGCCGAGAAATGCCACTGTATCATCGGTACCCGCGAGGAATTCAATATGATGGAGAGCCTGTACAATGTGGCTGACGAAGACGATGAAAGAACGGCCAGCCGCTGGTTCTCACATCAGGCGAAGCTGGTCGTCATCAAGCATGGCGGCAGCGGCTCGATCTCTTATACAGCAGACGGGCTGAGCCACCGGAGCGGTGTTTTTCCGGCCAAGGTACTGAAAACGTTCGGCGCCGGCGATTCTTATGCCTCCGCCTTCATCCACAGTCTGATGCACGGCAACAGTGTCAGTGAAGCCATGCGCCGCGGCAGTGCTTCGGCCTCCATCGTCATCTCCCGCCACAGCTGCTCGGATGCGATGCCGACCCTGGAAGAATTGGAAGCGTTCTTACTGGCAAATGAGGAGATTCCTTCAGGCGCTTAGTGAGAAGGGCAACAGCAGTGGAAGCAGCGGAAGTAACCGGAAGCCGCAGAGGCAACAGAGGCAAAGTCAACGAATCGCACAGCGGTGCAGCAATACTTTAGCAGCAGTACATCATTAGAGCCGAGGGAGTGGACAGAATGGCAGAGCAAACCGTGCAAGTACTGACCAACTATATAGACGGGCAATGGGTAGAGGCGGATACGAAGCTGACAGAGCCGGTGTTTAATCCGGCCACTGGTGAGGAACTGGCCAGAGTTCCGTTGTCCGGCAGAGCCGATGTTGACCGGGCTGTGGCGGTGGCGAAAGCGGCTTTTGCCGACTGGTCCAAAACGCCTGTGCCGCGCAGGGCACGGATTTTATTCAAATATCAGCAGCTGCTCGTAGACCATTGGGAGGAACTGGCGAAGACTATTACGCTGGAGAACGGCAAAAGCTTCAAGGAAGCCTACGGCGAGGTCCAGCGCGGCATCGAGTGTGTGGAGTTCGCGGCTGGTGCGCCGACGCTGATGATGGGCCGGCAGCTGCCGGATATTGCGACAGGAATGGAGTCCGGGATGTACCGCTATCCGATCGGGGTGGTCGGTGGGATTACACCGTTTAATTTTCCGATGATGGTGCCCTGCTGGATGTTCCCGCTGGCTATTGCCTGCGGCAACACCTTTGTGCTGAAGCCTTCGGAGCGTACCCCGCTGCTGGCGGCGCGCCTGGTTGAACTGCTGGCGGAAGCCGGACTGCCGAAAGGTGTGCTAAATGTTGTTAACGGGGCGCATGAGGTGGTTAACGGGCTGCTGGAGCATCCTGATGTGAAGGCAATTTCTTTTGTCGGGTCGCAGCCGGTGGCTGAATATGTCTACAAAAAAGGAACAGCCCACCTGAAGCGGGTTCAGGCGCTGGCCGGGGCAAAGAATCATTCCATCGTCCTGGCAGACGCGAACCTTGAGGCTTCCGCTAACCAGATTGTGAATGCGGCCTTCGGCTCAGCCGGAGAGCGCTGCATGGCTTGTTCTGTTGTAACAGTGCAGGAGGAGGTGGCCGATGAGCTGATCTCGATTTTGCTGCGTGAATGTGACGGTATGACTATCGGTAACGGGCTGGACGAGGATACGTTTCTCGGTCCGGTCATCCGCCAAGGCCATAAGGACAAAACCGCCGCTTACATTGATCAGGGTGTGGCTGAAGGCGCGAAGCTGCTCAGAGACGGGCGGGTGGATGCTGCTGTGCAGGGAGAGGGTTATTTTATCGGCCCGACAGTGTTTGACAGGGTGACCCGGGAGATGAAGATCTGGCAGGAGGAAATTTTTGCGCCGGTGTTGTCGGTCATACGGGTCAAAAATGTGGAAGAGGCGGTGGAGATCGCCAATAGCTCGCGTTTTGCCAACGGGGCTTGTATTTTTACGAATGACGGCGGGAAAGTGCGCTATTTCCGGGAGTATATCGAGTCAGGCATGCTGGGGGTTAATGTCGGGGTACCGGCGCCGATGGCCTTCTTCCCCTTCTCCGGCTGGAAGGATTCCTTCTACGGTGATCTTCATGCGAACGGAAGCGACGGGGTTGAATTCTACACACGCAAAAAAGTCGTTACTGCCCGCTGGCAGTAGAACAGGCGAAGGGAGGAAATGAAGTGGAGCGAATCAGATTAACGACGGCGCAGGCGCTGGTAAAATTCCTGGATCAGCAGTATGTGGACTTTGGCAGTGGCCCGGAACGCTTCATTCATGGCATATTCACCGTCTTCGGCCATGGCAACGTACTCGGTCTGGGGCAGGCGCTGCAGGAAGCGCCGGGCGGGCTGACGGTCTACCAGGGCCGGAATGAGCAGGGGATGGTGCATGCGGCGACCGCATTCGCCAAGCAGAGCCGCCGGCGGCGGATTATGGCCTGCACCGCTTCCGTTGGGCCGGGTTCAGCGAATATGCTAACGGCTGCCGCGACGGCGACGGCGAATCAGATTCCGGTGCTGCTGCTTCCGGGCGACACCTTTGCCACCCGCCAGCCCGATCCGGTGCTGCAGCAGATGGAGCATACTTACAACCTGTCGATCACAGTCAACGATGCCTTCAAGGCAGTGAGCAAATATTGGGACCGGATCTACCGGCCGGAGCAGCTGATGACGGCACTGCTGAACGCAATGCGTGTGCTGACCGACCCGGCTGATACCGGGGCGGTTACAATCGCACTGCCCCAGGATGTGCAGGGGGAAGCGTGGGATTATCCGCTGGAGTTCTTCAAACGGCGTGTCCACCGGGTCGCTCCCCGGCTCCCCCGTCCGGATGAGATCGCTGCGGCGGCTGAGCTGATTGCCGGCAAACAGCGGCCTTTGCTGATCTGCGGAGGCGGAGTCCGGTATAGTGACGCCGGAGCTGGGCTGCGCGCTTTTGCCGAGAAATTCGCCATCCCGTTCGGGGAGACGCAGGCCGGAAAAAGCGCGGTGGCCAGCAGCTTCGCCTATAACCTCGGCGGCATAGGGGTCACCGGCAACGGCTGCGCCAATACGCTGGCTCAGGAAGCCGATCTGGTGATCGGTGTCGGTACGCGGTTTACGGATTTCACCACAGGGTCAAAGAGCCTGTTCACGCATCCTGAGACGGAGTTTCTGACGCTCAACGCCTCGCCCTACCATGCGGCCAAGCTGGATGCGCTGGCTGTGGTCTGTGATGCTGCTGAAGGCTTAAAGGCGTTATCCGCTGCTTTGGAGGAACGCGGCTACCGCTCTGCTTATACGGATGAAATCACATCTGCAAAAAAGGCGTGGGAAGCGGAGAGAAACCGTCTGGCAGGCGTGGAGTATACGGGGGAGAAAGGCGGTTTGAAGGCGGCGTATGGCGTAGTGGAAGGCAGCGTGGAGGAAGCCGGTGCGATGGGTGGCGTGAATGAAGCCGGTGCGATGGAGGATGGTGTGAAGGAAGCCGGTGCGGTGGGAGATGGTGTGAAGGATAGTGTGAAGGATGCCAGTGCGATGGAGGATGGCGTCAAGGATGGTGTGCAGGTTGCCGGTGGGATGGAGGATGGCGTGCAGGAAGCGGACCTTCAGGCAGATTCATTCGTGCCGGAAATTGCCGGACATCTCGATGAGAGGCTACCCGAGTATGCAGAAGCGCTGAATACTTCGCTGGCGCAGACTCAGGTGCTCGCGATACTTAATGAATATATCCCTGAGGATGCCATCGTCATCGGAGCGGCCGGCAGCCTGCCGGGTGATATGCAGCGGATGTGGAATTCGGCTGTGCCGGATACTTACCATATGGAATACGGATTTTCGTGCATGGGGTATGAGATCGCCGGTGCACTCGGCATCAAATTAGCTGAACCGGAGCGGGAAGTATACGCCCTGGTCGGGGACGGCAGCTATCAGATGCTGCATTCGGAGCTGGTAACTAGCCTGCAGGAGAACAAGAAGATCAACGTCATCCTGCTCGACAATGCAGGCTTCGGCTGCATCAACAATCTGCAGATGGAACAGGGCCTGGACAGCATGGCGACAGAATTCCGCTACCGCGGCCAAGACGGGCGGCTGAGCGGCGGGCTGATGGTCATCGACTATGCAGCCAGTGCCGCCGGCTATGGGGTCAAAACCTACCGCGCAGCAACGGCCGCGCAGCTGCGCAGTGCCCTGGAGGAAGCCCGGAAGCAGGTGTGTTCCACGCTGATCGACATCAAGGTGCTGCCGAAGACAATGACACACGGCTATGGAGCCTGGTGGCATGTCGGTGTGCCGGAAGTGTCCGGCAGCGAAGCCGTGCAGGCCGCATACGTGCAGAAACAAGGGCAGCTGGAGAAGGCTCGCAGTTATTAAGCTGTTTAAGCAGTTTATGCTGCCTAAGCAGGGGGATTTTGCGGTGGGCGGCTGAAGCCTGCTGCCATACCTGTGATAATGGAAGGGGTAGTACCCATGATGTTCAAAGAACATGCGGTCAGGCTGGCGATTGCTCCCATCGCCTGGACTAATGATGATATGCCTGAACTGGGGCGGGATAATACGTTTGAGCAGTGCATTAGTGAGATGGCACTTGCCGGGTATGAGGGCAGCGAGGTGGGCAACAAATATCCGCGTTCTCCGGAGCGGCTGCACCGGGCGCTTGAACTGCGCGGGCTGCAGATTGCCAGCGCCTGGTTCAGTGCCTATCTGACGGCAGGTCCATATGAGGAGACTGCGAAAGCTTTTATCACACACCGTGACTTTCTGTATGAGATGGGAGCTAAAGTAATTGTAGTTTCCGAGCAGGGGCGGAGCATCCAAGGGCAGATGGATACGCCGCTGTTCGCAGCCAAGCCTGTATTTACGGAAAAGGAGTGGGCTGCGCTCGCGGCTGGTCTGGGCGGGCTGGGCCGCCTGGCTGCCGAGAAGGATATGGCGCTTGTCTATCACCACCATATGGGAACCGGAGTGCAGACGGCAGCTGAGATTACCCGGCTGATGGAGCTCACTGATCCCGGTGAGGTATCCCTGCTCTTTGATACCGGGCATTTGGCTTTTGCCGGTGAGAATCCTTTGGAGGTGCTGCGCGCCCATCTGCCGCGGATTAAGCATGTCCACTTGAAGGACATCCGGCCCGGGGTTGTCCAGCGCGTGATTTCGGATGGGCTCAGCTTCCTGCAGGCGGTAAAAGCAGGAGCGTTCACCGTGCCGGGTGACGGGTGCATTGCGTTTGCTGAGATTTTTGAAGAGTTGGCGGCGGCGTCTTATACGGGATGGTTCGTTGTGGAAGCGGAGCAGGATCCAGCGCTGGCAGATCCGCTGGAATACGCGATCAAGGCGCGCCGTTATATCCGGGAAGTCAGCGGCTTATAGCCGCTTGGGCGGCGGGAATGGGCGGCTGTGATCTGGCGGGTTTGCCCAGGTGTATGTGTATGCGGGGTTGCGCGGCTGCGGCTGTGCGCACCCCGCCTTTTGCATTGGTAGGGATGTGGACTTCTATCGTTGCGCGGATAAGAAGCATCTTAAAGGTGTAGGTGTGGTAAGGAGGAATCTTCGTAAGAAGATGGAGCCCGGCCGTCCCGGGCGGAAACCCGGCCGCCGGACGAAAATAGAGGGAAAAATCCCACTGATTGGGCGGAAACCCGGCCACCGGGCGAAAATATAGGGAAAAATCCCACTGATTGGACAGAAACCCGGCCGCCGGACGAAAATAGAGGGATAAATCCCACTGATTGGACAGAAGTCCGGCCACCGGATGGAATCAGAGGGAAAAATCCCTCTGATTGTACAGAAACCCGGCCATGGGGCGAAAGCAGAGGTAAAGTTGCCCCACACTTACTTCCGGCAGCCAAACTCTGCGTTTGGATTCGGGTTATCCGGCCGCTGCATTCGTCAACTCCGGGAAGAAGGTTGTTACGAGAATCCATTATTTGCCCCGTTGGCCGGGCCCGGGGGGCATGTGCTATAATGGCAGCAATTCGGACGGAAGCTTCGATTATTAGAGCGCAGCCGGGTTTCCGGAGCAGCGTGTACATGGAGCGGCCGGACCGCGGCCTGGTATCCTAACGGTTGTGGAGGGGGTTGTCTATTGTTCCGTACCTGGTATCACCGATTGCTGCTGTCCTACTTTCCTATCTTTTTGCTGACTGTGACAATCCTGATTTTTGCCTCGTTTGTGTTTATCAATGACATTTCCCGGATGGAAACCAAGAAAGCGGACCGTATCTCTGCCAGTTATCTCATGGATAATGTGGACCGGACGGTCAAAGAGGTCGAACTGTCTGTGCTGGAAGCGGCCGAACGCAGTGATGCCTATAAGAGTTACTTCAATAATCAGGGTGAAGCGGATACGGGGGCAGTTTATGCTGTGGCCCAGAGTCTGCGTAACCTAATTCACGAATCTTCCTACATCCAGTCGATCTATCTGTACGACAAAAGAAATGGAAGCGTTTTAACAGAAACTGGGCTGAAGGAGCTTGCCGGATTCGTTGATGAGGACTGGATTAGGCATATCACCTCCGGCGTTTTGCCGGAAGGCTGGCAGCCTGTCAGGGAATATAAATATGAGTTTATTCAGCGTACGCCCATACGTGTGCTTACTATAAATAAAGCCATGCCGCTCCCCTTCGGCTCTGGAGGGATACTGGTGATTAATATCAAAATGAGCGGAATTGAGCAGCTTGTCGACAGCATGGTCAATCAGCAGCTCTCTTTCCTGACTATTTCCGGCAGTGATGGACAGACCGTGTACCAGGCCCATTCGGACAGTGAGGGTGCCGCCAGCGGCAAGCTGCTTAACACGCTTTATCTGGAGAGACTCGGCTGGACATTCTCCAGCGGAATCAAGGCAGGCAACCTGTTCAGCTGGGTGTCTGTGATCTCCTATCTCTGGGTGGCGATTGCTCTTGGGACGGTCATATGCGCGATTTTTTATCTGGTCTACGTGACCCGGCGCAATTATAAACCGATCCAGGTCATTATGAACCGGATTGAAGGCCACCAGATCCGCAGGATGGACCAGTCGGCTGACCGGCCTGACGAAATGATGCTCATTGACGGGGTGCTGGAGGATCTGATCAACCATATGACGGATTATGATAAAAAAAGCAGGGAGAACCTGCTGCTGCAGCGCAGCAAGCTGTTCACTGATCTGCTGCACAGCGAGCGGCTCGACAATGTCATCCAGCGGCTGGAGGAACTGTCGCCGCTCACCGGTGCCAATTCCTCATCCCGCTTTATGGTTGTGCTCAGCGAGATTAACCGATATGAGCAGGTATTCGAGGACCGCTATACAAGGGGAGATCAGAATACGCTCAAGTTTGCCTTGATGAATGTTTTTCAGGAACTGGCGCGAAATGCAGAGCTTCAGGGCTGGGCGGAGTGGGTCGGGACCGAGCGGGCGGCGATTCTTTTCCTGGCTACCGGCAGTGATGAGGAAATGACGGGTAAGATCCGCCTTTTTGCCGAGGATTGCCGCTCATGGGTAGAGCAGAATTTGCGGATCTCACTCAGCTTCGGCATCGGCCCTGCTGCAGCCGGACCGGCTACGATCCGGGAGTCTTATGCAGCAGCCGAACAGGTTATGCAGCATAAGCTGCTGATGCATGAGGATATCGCACTGGCGGAATGCGGGGAGGCGCGTCAGCCGCTGCTTGAAACGTATAAATATCTGCAGATGATTGCCGAGTTTGTCAAGCAGTTCAGGATGTCGAGCGGTCAATGGCGGGAGCAGCTGGAGGGGATTTTTGAAGCGTTTGAACAGGATTTTCTGCAGGACGATGATATCCGCTCGCTCATTCAGGCTATGCTGCAGATGCTGAGCCGGGAAGTGGCCGTGATGTCGGAGCAGCTGCAGGACGAGCTGTCGGCGGAGAACGCCCGGGTCCGGCTGAATGGACTGGATAAGGCTGATTCGATCGATGAAGTGAAGAGCATTCTGTTTGAATATTTGACGGAGTTATTCCGGACCTATGTCTCTGTCAGTGAGACCAAAAGCTACCGGGCGATGGTCAACGAGATGAAGAACTATATCGAAGAGAACTTTACCAATCCCGATCTGTCCCTGAAGCATTTAAGTGACCGGTTTCAGGTATCCGGCAAATATGCCAGTTATTTGTTCAAAACGGAATTTAAAATGAAATTTGTGGATTTCGTTACCGAGCTGCGGATGAAGGAAGCGGAACAGCTGCTGCTGGAGACGGAATATTCGCTGCAGGATATCGCACTGCAGGTGGGCTATGCGAATGCGATTACGTTCGGTAGGGTATTTAAGCGGGTTGCCGGCATCACGCCGGGCGATTACCGCTCTTTGAAGCGCCGCGGAGCATCCAAAGCTTAAGACGTATGTTCTGTTTATGGCTCCATAGCGATACCCGTTCAGCTTGATGATCTCGAAAGTGAAACGTCAGGGCATTCTTGTTAACCAGGCCGCATTCCTGCTCGCAAACCTCCGTCAGGAGCATGCAAACACGGATGCGGCTTCTATTTTTCCTGCTTTTGAAAGCGGTTTATCATACGAAAATGGTTGGTCCGATAAACCGGAAGTCCGAATTATTAGCGTTTTTGCAATCCGAAACAGGTTTATTGTCAGGCCTCAGGAAAGTGTGGAATACTGTGGTCATCCCGGAACGTTAAGCGGCCAGGCAGTAAAGGCGGCGTGAGCGTAAAAGCATTCTTTTCTGAAGAAAGGCAGTACGGGAGCTCGGTGTGAGGTTGGGGGATTCATAAAGTCACCATTATAGCCGCAGAGGCGAAGGAGATGGCACAATGACAGTGAATGCAAACCAGAAAGTTCTGAAGAAGGCATTGGGAGTCGGATTGAGCGCAGTAATGGGGATGTCCCTGCTGGCCGGATGCGGATCGGATTCCAATGGGAACACGGCAAACGGAGGTTCAGCAGCTGAGGGAGACAACGGCAAACGTGTTACCTTGAAAGTGGAGGTGTTCGACCGGGGGAACAGTCCGGCGCCTCATACGATCACCAACAACTTCTTGACTCAGATGGTACAGGAACGATTCGGTGATCCGAACAACATTGATGTCGAGTTTGTACCGGTTCAGCGCTCCGAGGAAGTTACGAAGCTCAACGTTCTGATGGCCAGCAACACAGATGTGCCTGATATTGTGTTTACTTATGATTCCAGTGTGTTCTACCGTTACGCCCAGCAGGGCGGCCTGACTGATGTCGGAGCGATCCTTGATGAACACGGACCCAATCTGAAGAAATTCCTCGGTGAGGAAACGCTGTCTTACGGACAGATTGATGGCAAGCAGCTTTCCATCCCGGGCAAACGTGCCGTTACGGGGCGCTACAGCTCCTATATCCGTCAGGATTGGCTGGATAAGCTTGGTTTGCCTGTTCCAACAACCACTGATGAGCTGTATACAACCTTGAAAGCGTTTAAAGATAAGGACCCGGGCGGTCTCGGCAGCAAAAACATCCCGATGGGCATGGCGCTTGCCCCGGCCCAATTCGAAACCTTGATCTACTCCTTCATCAAACCGGTTAAGGGTGATCTGACTTACGGTCAGCGCTACGAGCTGCCGCTGCATGAAGGCTTCAAGGATGCGATGCAGTTCCTGAACAAGCTCTACAATGAGGGCCTGATCAGCAAAGATTTCAGTCTGGACGAAGATAAGACCCAACTGGGCAAGGATCTGAATAACGGTTATGTAGGTTACTGGTCAGATGATGTTGGTAACCTCATATGGTGTAGTCACCACTGAAACTGACCCCGCCATTGCACCCCACGAAAAAGCCGAGAAGCCGCCTAGGTTCATCAGGCTAGCGCCG
>CAKMKL010000281.1 GCA_927443375.1 uncultured Paenibacillus sp.
CCGCTTCATCATAACTGTAAAGGACCTGATCACCGGTAGCGGCAACCTTCATTGCTGTCAGCAGATTGCGGTTGTCGTAAGCATACGTAATCACCCGCTGCATCCGGTCTGTTTCCTGTGTCTTGTTAAGTGCGAGGTCATACTTGTAGCTGAAGGTCTGATTGGAAGCATCCACAACGGATTGCAGCAGACCAAACGAGCCATAATTGTCTTGAGTCAGCTTGCCCCGTCCGTCCAGCATGAACAGCTTATTGCCTATGCTGTCATATCCGTAGGAGACTTCAACCTGCTGGCTGTCAGTTACCTTGGTCAGGTGTCCGGCATTGTCGTATTCATATTGTTCCGCATGTCCCAGCGCATCCGTTTTCTTGATTACATCACCGAAAGGATTGTACTGATATAGAAGGGTATACTTGGAACTCCCGGATTTGACCGCCAGTTCAGGTTCTATCATTCCGGTCATCCGGCCTGACAGATCGTAACGGTAGACCGTGCCGTATTGCTGGCTATCCAAACTTCCCGCAGCATAACCCTTGGCATCAATTTTCTTCGAGATGTTGCCGTTTGCGTCATAAATATTTTTGCCGACAACGGTTCCTTCAGGATCTGCAGTCAAGACCAAGCGGTTCAGCTTGTCGTACGTATAGGTGAAGACATCTCCCTTGGCGTTCTCATCCTCAAGCTTATTGCCCGCCAAATCATAACGGATGATATACTTTCTGCCCTCCGTATCCGTAGTAAGCGTTAAGCGGTTGGCTGCATCGTAGGCATAGCTTGTGATGCCTCCCCGTTCATTCCGGTCAGAGATTTTGTTCCCCGCTTCATCATACTCATATTGTCTGTAGATGGGGGTATTACCCAGATAGCGGGTGATTGTACTTGGACGATTCACAAGATCATAGGAATAGTAGGTTGTATATGTTCTTCTGTTCGCTGTATCCGAAGACATATACCCATACGCCCGCGGACTGATTTCCTGGATTCTGTTCCCGAGCAGATCATAGACATACCCGGTGGTCTGCCGGATCTTGCCGGGCATCCCGGCATTCTTAAGCGCCGCGGCATTCGGCAGGGCGGAGACATTATCCACATCCGCCTCATCTAACCAGCGGGTCTGCTCAGTCAGCCTGTTCTCCGAATCGTACACATACTGCTCGACATCGGACAGCCTATCCTGTCTCAACTTTTCCTGTCGGATCATATTGCCGTTCAGATCATATTCTCTGACCGTGTGGCTTCCACCGTTGTCGGCAATGCTCTTCACCAAATTGTTATCGTAATAAATATAGGTTGTTTCCCGCTTAGCAGAGCTGTCTTTGGAACCGGACAACGTCCGCTGGATCAGATTATTGACCGAATCATAACTATTATTTTCCAATAGATAGGAAGTGTTATTGCTGCCGTCAAGCTCAAGCGGTGTCTTCTTGTAACTCAGCCGGTCCAAAGCATCATAGCCGAACAACGTAAGGCTTCCGCGCTTATCCTTCTCGGATAAGAGGTTGCCGTTCAGGTCATATTTCTTCTCTATTGTATAACCATACGGATCTTTAACCGCTTTATCCTTACCGAGGCTGTTATAACTATACGTTGTCGCCACGCCCAGGGGATTGGTCTCGGTTACTTTTCTGCCAAGTTTATCATAGTCGTACTTGATAACTCCCCCGTCGGGGTTAGTCACCTGGGCAAGTGTTCCATCCGGGTTAACCTTATAGGAAGTCACTTTACCTCTACCATCGGTCTGCTTCAGCAGATAATCCAATGCTCCATATCCATAGAGCTTGGAATGTCCGAGCGCATCTGTTTCTTTAACCATTCTGCCAAGTCCGTCATAGACATAGGTTGTCCCCTTGGAGGCAGCGATGCTTCCTGCATATCTGATCCCATCGACAACTTTGGCCACTTGCCCGTTCTTGTTGTACTCAAGGTATTCAAGCCCCGCACCGCTTGGTGAGATCTTCGCTGTACGCCGTTTCATAGCGTCATACGTATAGGAGATCCCGTTCATACCCGCCAGGTTTCCTTGACGGTCCAGTTCCGGCGAATATTGATTCGGGGAGATTTCTTTGATCAGATTGCCGACGGAATCATATACATACCGCGTAATTGCTCTGGAACCATCAGAAGAAGGTGCATTCTTGCGCAGCATATGCTTCTGGGCATCATACTCATAGAGGGTTTCAATTCCTTTGGCATTGGTCTCCGCTAGCAGATTGCCGATGAGATCATAGCGGTAACCGATTATTCCTTGCAGAGCGTCTGTTTTCTTAAGCAATTGTTTATCGTAATCATATTCAAATTGTGTAGTGTTCCCTTTCGGGTCTGTCTTGCTCGCAATCTGATCGTTTCTGGTATATGAATAACTTGTAATTGCATGAAGACGGTCCGCATATTCATTGTCGAATTTTGCTCCGGCCAGAACCTCAGAACTGACGTCTGAAGTTTTCACCAGCAACATGCTCTGAATCAGTCTGGAACGGGAATCGTACTTATTGCGTGTAACATCATAATTTCCGTCGCTGACCTTCTGATATGCCGTGATTACATTTCCTGCACGGTCGAGTTCCTGTTTACTTTCTCTGTCATAGGGCCCCTTTACTTGAAGCAAACGTCCAGCTTTGTCATAGACTTGCTCTGTAAGGTCTCCTGTGCTGGACTCGCTTGAACTTCCGCCAGTCTTAACTGTGTACAGGAAAGTTTCCTTGGCCAGAATATTGGCAGCTTCATCATAATTCGCACGAATCAGCCGGTAGCTGTCGCCGGACACATCTGTGCCTATATAGCTTTTCTCCGAAATCCGATTGCCGGCCTGGTCATAGCTGTAATAAGTGGACGCTCCGTCTTTATTGACACGTTCCACCAACTCTCCCTTACTGGAGTAGCGGAAGGTTTCGAAGGTTCCATCCGGATACTCGATACGATATGGTTTCTCAAAAATATTATTATAGGTCTTAGTAATATTGCCGGCCTGGTCTGTACTGCTAATAATCCATTTACCGCTCAGATCATAATCTGTCTTAACCGCTGATCCGTCGGCATAAGTCATCTGCTTCAGACGTCCAGCAAGGTCATATGCAAAATGGATCGTGTTGCCTAGCCCGTCTGTATCCGTCAGCACATTGCCGGAACCGTCATAGGTCAGACTTCTCGTATAGTTGTCCGTACCTTCCGTTTGATTCTCGTAGGCAGCCTGTGCAGAAATAACCAGCACCGGCTTATCCAACACATTGTACCGGTATTCGGTTCCCGCCGACTTAGCGGGCACAGTAATGTTGTAGCCTTCCCCGTCTGCTTCCTTAATGATATTTCCTCTGCCGTCATACTCCCTGTAATCAATAATTTCTTTATCTTTGCCGTCAAAAGCTACGGTTCTTACCAGACGGTTGAGCGCATCGTATTCAAATTCTTTCCCTGGAGCATCGGCAAGCGACTGGCTATAGTATCTGGCGTCGACAGACTTGGTAACCTTGCCCGCCGGATTGTATGCTAAACGGGTAGTGTTACCCAAAGGATCAGTAACTGCTGTTTTAAAGCCCTGTCCATTATAGGTATAGGATGTGGTGCGCTCTGTTCCCGAAACAACAACAGTTTCAGCAATCAAGTTGCCTACTTTATCATATTCGTAACGTTTTAGCTTCAGGCCTTTTTCATTAAATGGAGATGAGATTGTCGCTACCAGATTTCTGTAAGTATAGGTGCTGAACTCCGTATCGTAGCCTTTCCCGTTATACACTTGCTTTTGCAGAACATTGCCCGCCATGTCATAGACATATTTGGTCTCATATTGTCCATATTCTACAAAGGTGCCGTCGGATGCTTTCTCCTTGGCCGCTCCGGAATCGCGGACAGGTCTTCCGGCATAATCGTATAGATAATTGCGGACAATCAGCCGGTTCCCCGCCGAGTCGCCGTATTCAATAACCTTCAGCTTGTTTCCGTTGCCGTCATAATCAATATGAATATGGGTAGTGACAGCATCCGATAGCTTGGTATATTCGTCAGTCATCCGGTTCATATCATCGTAGGCATAAGCCACTGCACCGGAAACCTGATTGACGCCATGAATCACGGCCCCTGTCGTTTTCTTCGTCGGATTATAAGCGTTATCAAATTCTTTGCGAACGTAATAATAGTCGTCGGAACCGGACTGGCGGATTCTAGTTTCCATATTTCTGCCAAGCGGATCATAGATCCACTCGGTGATTTTTCCCTCAGGTGCCTTCTCAGTCGCTTTCTGTCCGAGAATGGTATAGTCCGTTTCCGTAGTATGGCCCAGCGCATCGGTTTGACCTGTCATCCGTCCCAGCAGATCATAGGTATACCGGGTGATGTGCTGAAATGGATCCGATTCTTCAATTAAGTTCCCTATATAATCATAAGAGGCCGTGGAGGTATACACCGTTTGGCGATCCGGAGTTTCTTCCTGCTTCACCATCCGTCCGGCGAAATCATAGTAAGATCGTTTTCCGTAGCCTTCCTCATCCGTTACGGTAAGCAGCAATGGCATCTGCGGATCAGCACTGATCTGATAACTAAGCTTTATGCTCCCTTTCAGCGTCTGGTCGTTTGCGTAATAGGATTTCTCTACTACTTGCTGATTGGAGTCATAGACATATCTTGCACTATGTCCATTTCCGTCGATTTCCTTCAAAAGATTTCCAAAGGCATCGTATTCTCTGGCAGCCGTAGTACGCCAATTGTTGTCTAACTGAACTTTGGTATTTAACAAGTTGCCCTGAATATCATATTCATTCGCAAAATGGTTATTGTCCGCATCCGTATACAAAATCCTGAAATTTGCAAACGGCTGCTCCTGATAATCATATTCCAACACCTTGCCGTCCGGGCGGATGTTTTTGGTGACTCTGCCAACGGCATCGTATTGGTAGGTGGCTGTGTTGCCGTTCGGATCGGTCTCGCTGAGGAGATTGCCCGTCTGCATATCATAGGCAAACGTCTTCGCCGAGATCTGGCTGCCGTTCTCCTGATATTGCCGGGTCAGATAGGCCCCCTTGGTATCCGTACCCTTTGAGTCAATACCGTATTCGTAACGCGTCGTAAAGTCCTGGGACTTGTCATGTGCGGTCTTTTGCGTTAAATTGCCATAGCTGTCATAAGCGTATTCAGTAACAAGCCATGGACTCAGCGAATCTCCGGTGGCTTTGCTCTCCTTGAGCACATTACCTTTGCTGTCCAGCTCATAGATGATCTGCGCCGTCTGGTCCTTATTCTGTTTCCAGGTTTTTTGCGTAAGCACATGGAATTTGTTCACATCATAGGAGTACAGAACCGTATGCTCGTTGTTCACCGGATACCCTTTACTGTCCCGTTCCGCATCAGGGCCGGTGTAGCTGGTCATATTCCCGTATTCATCGTAGCGGTAGTTTTCGACTTTTTTTGCCGGCTCGCCAGTGGCTTGTCCGTTAGTCACCTGATACTGCAGCGTCTCCTGCTTCTTGACCAGCTTCATCTCGTCATGTTCGCTTGTAACCGTCTCTTTGTGGTTTTTCCCCTGCTTTTCAGTCAGAATAAGCTCCTGGTTACCGTTATAGGTATATTTGACAGTACTCCCGTTATTGTCGGTAATCTGGCTGTAGTAGCGGTAAGTGTCCTTAAGATAGGCATCATTGTATTCTTTATAGTCAGCTGTGCCGTAACCGTCTGCCTCGTTCGTGTATGTATATGTAGTTTTATTTTTGGTATCGGCAACCAGTCTGTCGGGAAAATTGGTCTGCGCGGAATCAAAGCTTTTCTTCACCAATTCCCTGGCCTCGAACACTTTCCGGTATTGCATGCTGCCTTCATTCAGCTTCTTGGTATACGTATTGTATACAAAATGCTTCATGCGGTTTATCTTTACTTCATCCACAAGCACCAGATTCTCGTACCGGTTATAGGCGGAATAATTGGCCTTGTTGTAGTAAGTAAATCCGAGGTCAGGCTGCTCGTACCAATAGAAATATTTAGGTTTGCTATCGGTATCGTAAACCCGCTGCAGCCGGGTACGGATAACATGCTTGGAACTGCTCACAAGAGCGGCTGATTTATCGTACACGATGCTTTTATCTCCCGGAAGATGCACAATGACCTGATACTTGCCCTTTAAATCCCCGGAATCGGTTGTATTGGGATTCTCTGAAGCTTTGTAATAATCATCTGCACCCACAGCCGCTTGACTGCTGATCGGGCCAACGGTAAACGAAGCATCCTCCACATATTCAAGAGTAGTAACCCGGCCGACCGTATCGGTAATCTTGGAGATCAGCTTTTTCGTAATTGCCTGGCTATCAATGTTGTAACTGAGCGTAGTATATTCAAAAGTAATCGTGTTGCCATAACGGTCGACAATGCCCAGTATCCGCCCATCTTCGGCGAAATACGTTTTTTTGCCGTCTTTTCCCGTCATCATGTATTTGGAGGTGCCGTCTGCCTGGCCGTTCTTGAAATCCGCCGTTTCTCTTACAACGACATCCTGTACGGTTTGTCCTTCCGGCAAATATACCAAAGCACCGTCCATCGTATACTGCTTCAGACGGTAAACATCGCCGCTCTCCGTATGAAGAAATTTATGGCTGGTGCCATCGGAGTTGGACTTGATCTCCATATTGGGAAAGGAAAAGCGCATGCCCATCCCTAAGTTGTATCTATCTTCGTAGAAGCTGGAAGTTTTGACGCTGGAGGTTACTTTATCCACCCATGCTCCATTGACGTACTCGACTTCCATCTCCTGTACATTGGCTGATTCATTCTTGTAAATGCGTTTGAATTCCAGATCCAGGCCATTGCGCCCCGGCAGAACATAATCTGTCTGCGTCAGGGTCAATGTGCCGCTCTGCGGGCTGACCTCATCCACCGTCTCATTGGTTCTCAGATAGACCGGTGAGAGCATCGTATTATATTTCTGCTTTGGCCCAACCAGATTGTTGAGTTGATCCTGCAATGTCTCGGCATGCGCCGCGGGCAAAGCAATCATCATAATGAAAAATGAAGCGAATATCAGACTTATCAGTGCTTTCAGTGCTCTCACAGCGTTCTCCCCCAGTATGCCGTTCCTATAATCCGGCGTATTTCTTCAAATAGCTCTCTGCCATGACAGCTTGTTCGGACGAACCCTGTTTAAGCTTGGCAATGACGATTCCGGGTGCCTCCCCGACCTTCTCTGCCAGTACAAAAGCCTGTGCCACCTGTTCTTCACTGTAACCGGCCGCCAAGGTATATTCCGTCATTTGTTCCACTGTTATCTGCACTCTCGGCAGCGGACTTCCGCTGTAAAGGATCTGTTCCCGCTCAAAGATCCGGCTCCAATCGCCGCTCTCGATCCGTTCCGCTATGAGGTCTTTGAATGCTTTGCCAGTAACAAAGGACAAGCGGTCACCGATCATGATATCGTCGGAAATGAAGTTACCCGCTTTCAGCAAGCTCTCCAGCTCATCCGAATCAAAGCTGCGCGGTTTAAATTGGGGATGCTCTTTAAGATAATCCGTAAAGATAGTTTCCCAATTCTGCCCGGAAGCCTTCGCCGAAAGCAGCCCCTTCCACTGAGCAACACTGCCAAACTGCTGGTACAGAAAATCATAAGCGGTACAAATATCTGCAGGTTTATATCCAGCTTGTTGAAATTCCTCAATTTGGGTCCGGTAGGCATCCTGCACCCCGAAGCTCTTAATAAATTGTTCGAATGATATCTCGGACACCTCTGACTGCAGGGCTAACTCCTTCAAATTCAGGCCGCTTGCAGCGGCTGGCCCGGATGTAGCCCCCAAGGCTGCCGCTACCTGCACAGCCACCTGCGAAACCGGAAGCGATTCTGTCGTTTGCGGCGCCTTCGCCAGCGAGCCTGCACCCGGGTTCACCACCTTGGAATAGGCGAATACGCCTGCCTGAAGTATCAATGCCGCAATCACTGCCAGGGCAGTGAGCCGGATGGCTCTGCGTTTATTCATATCATTACTCCTCATCTGCGGTTAGGATTGATTGCTTCAATTTCTTGTTTTACAGCTTCAGCCGGGTTCTGCGGGATAACATCCCCTGGGGCCGGCGGTTTGATTTCAGGCAGAGGAGAATCTGTATTCTCCTCTGCGGAAGTCAATGTGTGCTCTTTAATATCTTTAGCATTGTCAGTATCTGCTGCGGTCTTCGGCTGCAATTGTTCCAGGACCGCTTTCTCCAGCTGTTCCATGGTCACAATCTCGTTGTCCTGTACGCCGGCGGTTTGTTCAGCTTTACTTTTGAGGTAGGCCTCTTTATCGCTCTGATACGAGGCAAGATCCAGATCAAACTGTAGGGCCAGTAGGTATTCGTCCATTACCGCATCCAGTGTTCCGAACTCCTCCTTGAGGACAAGCAGCAATGAGACAGCCTCCCCCTCGGCAAACTTACCGCTGATCTTGGCAACCGCCGCCTCAAGTTCTGCATCTTCCGTTTCGTCCACTACGGCAGGCTTTGGCACCGTCACACTGGCCCCATTGCTCTGAACCTGCTGAAGCTGGAGCATAATCCGCTCCACAAGCAGCTTGGCGTCCATAATTTCTTCATCGTCAAAGCCCTTATCGTGAAGCTGGTCCAACAGTTCCTCGCCAATCCCCGTCTCGTTCAACAACGAAGCCCGTTCCGCTTTATCTCCAGCCAAATCGTTGCTTGTTGTCTTAAGTCGTTCGGAGACTTCATTCCAGCTAATACCGGTTTGTTTGATCTTCAGGATATTTTCTGCCGTCTCCCCGGTCAGATTGGACAATTCGGCTGCAATTTGTTTATCTTCTCCAGAGATTGACTGCCCCGCATTGTGCTTCTTAGGCAAGTTCACAATAGCCAGCTGTGCCAGTAGTGCAATCACTACCGCGATGGCCATGTACTTAGTTATGCGTGTAGATTTCATATCTGCTGCCTCCACCGGTTTCCTTAATCCGCCGTAACATGAATATTGGCTATCCCGTTAATTTTGGATTTGAATAATAACGTCGTAATCTCACCGGACCAAGATGTTCCCGGAACCACATTCTGATTGATGGTCAGGGTAATCTTGCCACCTGCAACATTGGCACTCAGATTGGAACCGGGAATCGCGCCGTTTGCCAGATCCCTTCCCGGGGTATAGTCATACAAATCCACCAGCTCCAGCTGATTCGGGTCATAGGTGACAGTGAAATGCAGTTCGCTAAAATCCTGCACATTCGCTCCCAGCAGACTGAAGCTGTATTCTCCGTCCTTGTTCACGGCGAGGGTATAGTCCGGACTTGTCGTACTCTTCTGCAAAGCGGGACTCCAGGCGGTAACACCCGTTACATTCGTTGCACGGATGCGGTAGGTATGGGCGGTTCCGTTGTCTAAATCCTGATGAATATAGCTAGTGCCTCCAGCAATATTGACTGTCTTTCCGTCGATTTCCAGCTGATACCCTGTCGCACCCTCAATCTTCTGCCAGTGCAGCTCAATCGATGAATCCTTAGCGTAACCATCCATCTTGCCCGGCGCATCCGGCAGGTTGGGCAGTGTCGAAAGGGCGAGAACGGCAATCCAGCCTCCAGTCTCCGTTCCTTGCTTCACGCGGATTTTGTATATATGGAATTCATCAGGGCCCAGTCCGGTATGGTTGTAAATAGTATCCGCTCCGTTGTCCAGCAGCTTGCCGTCCACCTCGATATCGTATCTGGCATTCTCCGACACTGTATCCCAGGATAGAATAATGGATTTGTTCGTCACTACCGCCGCCATATTGGTCAGCGACATGGTGTCCGTCCCTTCCGGCATTGTCGTCATTGTTACAGGCTTCGACCACTCTCCGGCACCGCTAATGTTGGTTGCCCTGATCCGGTATGTGTGCTTAGTATCCGGCTCCAGCCCGTCATTAAAGTAGGCATTCTCTGTCATCGGCTGAACGGTTTTCCCGTCTATCTCTACTTCGTAGCTTTCCGCGTATGGTACAGCATACCAACTGAGTGTAATAGTCGTCTGATCGAAGGTCGTCATGATATTAGTGGGTATGGCCGGAATTTCCGGATGAGTGGTAACATCCAGCGGGGCGCTCCAGGCGCTTTTACCGCCGATATTCTTAGCCCTTACCCGGTAGGTATGTCCACTGAGCGCATCTAAATCCTTATGCAGGTAGGTGGTCGCATCTTTGTTCTCCAGAATCATACCGTCTACTTCAATTTCGTAACCTGTAGCCCCATCCATCTGATCCCACTTTAAATCGACAGTGTGAATGGAGATGGTCGCGGATAGACTGCTTGGGGTTGAAGGAGGGTCAGGCCAGGTCTGTTGCTGGATCACGGGACTCCATTCACTTGTCCCCCCGGCATTGCTCGCCCGTATACGGTAAGTATGATCCGTAAGAGGTTGCAAATTGGGATAAATATAACTGTTGCTGCTGCCGTTATCAATTACGATACCATCGGCCTCCACCTCATATTTAGTGGCCTTGGGCACCAGATCCCAGCTCAACGTAACCTGTCTTTGGCTGGGGGCAGCAGCAATATGCCCGGGAATCGCCGGTGGATCCGGTAACGTCAACTTGGTTAAATACTCACTCCAGCTTCCCGCACCGCCTGCATTCCGTACACGCACTCGATAGCTGTGCTGAGTATTTGGCGAGAGGCCATTATGCTGATATGTTGTTGACATCCCGTTGTCGTTGACCGCACCGTCTGTTTCCACGTCATAACCTGCAGCGCCTGGTGTCGCCGGCCACGTCAGCTTAATCCACTGCTGTGATGCTGAAAGTACAATATTGCTTGGCGAAACCGCCAGGGTTGTTCCGCTTGCCGCTGACCCGTAATCCGTTTCTACTCCTGCACTGTTTCGGGCTTTGGCTCTGAAGGTGTAACCCGTATTCGAAGACAACCCGGTAAGAGTGACTTTCTTAGCACTCGGGGAAATCCATACCGGAGAGCTTACAAGTCTTCCGTCCGAACTTACATAACTGGAACCGGATTGGATCAGATATTGGGTGCCTGAAGCGTTCTGAGCACTAAGGCTAAGCTGTAAGGATGTCTCTCCGATGGCTTGTGCCGTAATTCCAGGAACTTGCGCCTTGGTATATACTGTCTGCTCCGTAACTGAAATGTGCCCCGCTTTATCTCTGGCCTCGAATTTGGCATTGTAAGGGGCATTAGGTGTCAATCCAGATACTGTAAAGAAAGGGAGGACAGTCCAGCCGCTGGTTTGTCCGCCGATCGTGTAACGGTAAGGTGAACCCTCCAATCCTGCAGCTGAATCCGTGGCTGAACCGGAGACGGTAATTTGGGAATCGGATGAAGTCATATTGACATTGCCGATTGTCGGAGCCGACTTGTCTACAAATATCGATACAGCATCCTGAACCGTTGCCGAACTGTCACTGACGGTGAACCGGATGGAATGCGATCCTTCTGTAATTGCAGACATATTCAGCGAATTGAACGAAACTGTCTGAGCCGTTGCCGAGTTGCCTACGGATTTCTCATCACGCGGGGAGGTCTCCCCATCTATGTAATAACGGAAGGTTAGCCAATCACTATCGGGATCGGATGCTCTGACCATAGGAATAATGGAATTTTCACTGACCAGTTGGCCGCTATATGGCGATACGACTTCCATGGTCGGAATTTGTTGAATTTGCTGAAAAATGGTGTTTAAATTCTCGTTGAAATTACTATAGAGGTCAAGGTACAGCCCTCCGGTAGGATCAGACAATTGGCGGAATTGCCCACTGACGTCGTTGATGCCGATGGCCGTTAATTTAATATTGCTGCTCACCAGCTCACTTCTGACACTGTCGATGGAATATCCCCGGTCTGATGTGACCACTTCATCCCCGATGAGAATGAAGTACTTCGATGAATTCACATCAAACGGATACTGGTCTTTGGCATCCATGATTGCGTCCAGACCGTTCTCCGTCCCGCCATCGATCACGATATTGTTCAAATATTGTTTGAACACATTTACGTTATCTGTAAATTCGTATCTGGTTGGGTAATATTCGTACGAAACGAGCCCCAGTCGGAAATCAATACCTCTTCCGCTTAACTGGTCGCAGAAAGTGTTGATATTGCTCAAGACATTGGAGATGGAGCCTCCCATACTGCCTGAACGGTCAATGATAAAGACGATGTCAATTTTGCTCCTTGCAAAAGCGGACATCGGGAAAAAAAACAGTCGATAATATTAAACTCAAGCATAGCAGCCATATCCTTTTCTTCATCCAAACGTCTCCTTTGGCAATGCAAGTAATAATTATTAGATGGTGACGGGCCATTAGCCCGCCACAGGGTTTGTCTTTTTATTCAATAATGTACGCCACCTTGGTAAACTCATTGCTGAGTGCTGCAAACTTGATTGTATTCATCGCAGTCTTCCCACTACTCTGAATCGTGAATTCGATACGGCCGGGCTCGTATGCCGTGATAATGACACCTGTACCTTCAACCGCTCCGGCAACGGTCTCTAGCCCCGGTGTTTCCGCCCGCAAATCGATAACCTCAAGGTCTTTCGCACTGTAGGTTACAATGACCTTCCGTTCAGTAATCCCCGCTTTGGGCGGAACTACCACCATGAAGTTAAACATGGTGTCTTTCTCCGGTTGAATCGTAAGTGCCGGGGTTGTCGTTTTTTTCAGCTTGTCTGACCAATCGCTCGTCAGTTCGGCATTTCGCGCACGGACACGGTAGCTATGCATCGTGTTGGGCAGCAGTCCCGTATGCTGATAACTGGTGGTCCCGATATCCTTGATCACTTGCCCGTCGACCTCCAGCTCATAAGCAGCCGCTCCGGTAACCTCATCCCAGGTAAGCGTAATAGAATTAATCGTTGCCGCTCCGGTCAGATTAGCGGGAACCGCAGGAGCCGTCATGCTGGTAATCGTAGTGGTCCAGTCGCTCCAGTCCCCGGTCACCTGATTGTTCTTCGCGCGAATCCGGTACGAATGTCTGGTGTTAGG
>CAKMKL010000282.1 GCA_927443375.1 uncultured Paenibacillus sp.
AATCTTCGTCATGACGATGCCCACCTGCCGGATTGTCGATCTGGCCGAGGTGCTGATCGAAGCCTCCGGGAGAAACGATGTCAGCATTATTGAAGCCGGCATCCGTCCAGGGGAGAAGATTCATGAAATTCTGATGAGTGATTTCGAGAGCCTGACGACGGTCGTCTACGATGAGCAGTACCTGGTCATTCTCCCGACGCTGGATATGCCGGAGCTCAAAGCCCATTACCGGAATTATCCGCATGTGTCCTTCAACAGCTTCAGCTCGGAGAATAATCTGATGGATCAGGAGGAGATCAAGAGCATCCTGGTCCGGGGAGGGTTCCTAGAGTGAAACTGCTTATCCTCGGCGGAAACGGTATGGCGGGTCATATGCTGGCGGCGTATTTTCGCCGCCAGGGCAAACATCACGTCTTCCATACAACCCGGGATAAGAGCGATCTTGGCGGGTTGTATGTGGATGCCGATGATGTTGCCGGCGTAGAGAAGCTGGTCGAAATAGTCTCCCCTCATTGCATTATCAATGCACTCGGGGTCCTTAATCAATTTGCCGAACGTGACCGGATCGGCGCTTATCATGTGAATGGTTTTCTGCCTCACCGGCTGCGCCGCGTTGCGGACGCGGTGCATGCCCGGCTGATTCATATTAGCACCGACTGCGTGTTCGAAGGAACACGCGGCAGTTATACGGAAGAGGATACGGCTGACGGCACTTCTGTCTATGCCATTACCAAAAGCCTGGGTGAAGTCAGAGCACCCGGCCATCTGACGATCCGCACCTCCATCATCGGTCCGGAGATCCGGAGCGGGGGCATCGGGCTGATGGAATGGTTCTTGGCCCAGAAAGGCCCGGTCCCCGGTTATGAACGGGTCATGTGGAATGGAGTGACCACGCTGGAGCTGGCCAAAGCGGTTGACAAGATGCTGGATTCACAGGTATCCGGCCTGATTCATCTGGCCCACCCCGAGCCGCTCAGCAAATACGAGCTGCTGCTTCATATGCAGCATGCATTCCACAAACAGGATGTTGAGATCGTGCCGGATTCTGTTCATGTTCAGGATCGTACACTTGTGAGTACGAGAACCGATGTTCATTTCGAACTTCCTTCCTATCCGGTAATGCTCTCAGAGCTGGCGGAGTGGATGAACCAGTCAGCGATGTCCACATGAAGGGGCGGAGGCTGCTGATTACCGGAGCCGCCGGCTTTACCGGACGGCATGCTGTAGCTTATTTCCATGCTGCAGGAGCGGAGGTTACGGCTGTGGTACGCCGTCCGGCCGCCTTATCTGCGGGCTTCCCGAAAGGTGTCAGGGTGCAGGAATGCGACCTCAGCGACCGGAAGGCTGTTGCCGCTATGATTGCTGAAGCAGCACCGGACGAGGTGCTGCATCTGGCGGGTAAGAACTCCGTTCCGGAATCCTGGCGGGATCCGCTGCTCTACATGGAGACCAATGTAATGGCTACCCTGTATTTGCTTGAAGCGCTGCGTGCCCGGCCGGCAGGCCGGATTCTGGTAGCCGGCTCCAGGCTCAAATACAGACCCGGAACACCCGAAGGGCCGCCCCATCCGTACAGCTTCAGCAAAACGCTGGAGGAGCTGGTGTCACTGGCCTGGGGGACGCTGTTCAAGCAGCCCGTGCTGCTGGCAGAACCCTGCAACCTAATCGGGCCCGGCCCTTCGACCGGCTTCTGTTCGCTCTTGGCGCAGCACATCGTGCGCAGTGAAGAAGCTGCGGCAGGAAGGGATACAGAGCCGCAGACGTTCAAGCTCTCTTCAAGACATGTGCTGCGGGATTTTTTGGATGTGCGTGATGCCGTGCGGGCTTACGACTACATTCTGCGTCAGGGCAAGGCCGGAGCCGTCTACCGCATTGATTCGGGAACCCAGCGTAGTCTGGGCGATACTGCCGGGAAGCTGCTGGCCCATGCGAAGGTACCGGTCTTAATGGACTGGGGGGCGGATACTGCGGAAAAGCAGCCGGTGAAGCCGGCAGGCTCCGGTGAGCCGGATGCTGCTGACGGGCCGGAAAAGAATGCCGCTATCCTTGGCTGGAAACCGGAAATCAGCCTTGAGCATTCCATACAGGATATTGTCGACTATTACCGTTCCGGCAGGGGAGGAAGTTTGTCATGAACATGAATGATCCGAAGGTCTCAGTTATTATTCCGTTTTATAATTGCCCGTATATCGAACAGGCGCTGCAAAGCGCCTTATCCCAATCCTGGCAGCCTTATGAGATCATCGTAGTCGATGACGGATCTACGGCGCATGCGGACCGGATTGCTCCGTATCTGAACCATATTCATTACCTCGGCAAAGCCAACGGGGGAACAGCCTCTGCACTGAATCACGGGATTATCCATGCTACGGGGGACTATATTGCCTGGCTCA
>CAKMKL010000283.1 GCA_927443375.1 uncultured Paenibacillus sp.
CTTCCGGTCCGATATAGGAATAGGCTACCGTAGTTGCTCCATCCGCAAGCGCTCCCGCTTCCTGAAGCTGGTCAATCCACATGCCCCAGTCTTCTCCGCCCATGACGGCAATGGTCTGGCGGACCTCATCCTCTGTAGCCGGTTCGATGGTTACGGTAGACACTTCACCGGAGTGGAAGTTCATCGTTTTGTTCGTATAGGCGCTGCCGACAGGCTTGATGACGGAGGAGAAGGTTTCGCCTGTAACCGGATGTGTACGGCGCGGAGAAGCCACGCTGTAAACTACCAGATCGACCGTGCCGAATTCTTTTTTGATCAGGTCAATCGTCTTGGTCTTGATGCTGTCAGAGAAGGCATCGCCGACGATGCTGAAGGATTTCAGCCCCTGCTCGGCAGCAGCTTGTTCCAGAGCGGCGGAATTATACCAGCCGGCGGAAGCCGTCCGTGCACCCTCAGCAGGCTTGTCGAAGAACACGCCAATCGTATTCGCGCCGGCACCAAAAGCGGCTGTAATCCGCGAAGCGAGTCCGTACCCGGTTGAAGCGCCGACCACAAGAACATTAACTGGTCCGCTCAGCTTCTTGTGTGCCTTTACATAGTCAATCTGCTGCTGAACCTGCTTGGCGCAGCCTTCGGGATGGGCGGTGGTGCAGATAAAGCCGCGTGTTTTAGGCTGAATGATCATATAGGAAATCCCCTTTGTTTTAGTTTTTAACTTTTTAACCACTAATATAGAGTATAGCAAATGATAGCTTAGAAAGATAAGCTTTGCAGTTATTTTACTTCCGGTATTTCTCAAAAGGCATAGATGACGCTATGATAAAAGAAGAGAATGCACAAAACAGAACTGGGGGGCTAAGCGGAATGCTGGTTATTAACAGAGATGAGGTAGCCGGATTGTTATCAATGAAGGCTTGTATCGATGTAATGCAGGAGGTATTGGCCGCACTCTCCGCAGGGGAAGCGGTGCAGAGCCTCCGGCAGGTGATGCCGCTCGGCGAAGGTAACCTGCTGGGGCTTATGCCAGGGCAGCTGCGTCAGGAAGCGGCAGCCGGAGCCAAGATTATCAGTGTGTTTCCGCATAATCACGGTGCAGGCCTGCCTTCCCATCAGGGGGCGGTCGTTTTGTTTGACACGGCAACTGGTAGGCTGAAAGCGGTAGTGGACGGGCGGGAGATTACAGCTATCCGTACAGCGGCTGTAAGTGCTGTTGCTACAAGGCTGCTGGCAAGGGAGGACGCTGGTGTGCTGGCGATTCTGGGAACGGGAGAACAGGCGGTAAGCCATCTGGAGGCCATGCTGCTGGTCCGTAACATCCGGGAGGTCCGGGTATGGGGCAGAACAGGGTCGAAAGCGCAGAAGTTTGCGGCAGATATGAGCGCCAAATGGAATGTGAAGATAACAGCGGCAGCCACTGTCCGTGAGGCGGTTCAGGATGCGGATATTATCTGTACGGTGACCGCTTCCACCGTGCCGGTGCTGCCCGGTGAATGGGTGAAAAAAGGGGCGCATATCAACGCGGTAGGCGCGTGCAGGCCGAATGACCGTGAGCTGGATTCAGCGCTTGCGGCCATGTCCAGGCTTTATGTGGACCGGCTGGAGTCTGCTGTTCATGAAGCGGGAGATTATCTCATTCCGCTGGGTGAGGGGGTCATCCGGGAGGGGCATATCATCGGTGAGCTCGGTGAACTGCTCCATGGCCGGATTGAGGGCAGGGCACATCCGGCGGAGATCACGCTATTCAAAGGTCTGGGGCTGGCCATTGAAGATTTGGCCGCAGCGGACTATATCTATAACCAGGCTGTCCGGTTACATAAGGGTATTGAGATTGCCTGGTAATTCCGCAAGTTTATTATTCATCATGAAGAAACGCCGCTCTGTGCAATAGTCAGAGCTTCGGGCGAACAGGAGGGCTTAACACGTGAACTTGCCACCAGGAATGTATGATTTCAATTTATCGGAAGAACAGGAGCTTCGGGCGCAGGGGCTGCATGCGCAGAACATTAACATCGACCTGCTGTTCCAGGGTCCGCTGTCTCCCGGTGCGATTCCCGCTGCTGTCTCTGAGGCGATCAAAGAACTCAGTGAGCCTTACAAGGATGATCCTATGGTCTACAGTACTATGCCGGCCAAATGGGTGACCAAGCTGTCAGCCGCCGGTGAAATCCCCCAGTACAAAGAGGAATGGTTCAAGTCGGGAATTACGGCCGGCAACCGGGAGCTGCATCTGAATGATATGGAGAGCATGATTACGAGCATGGGCGAGGTGCAGCTGCAGTTTGATTCCGCAGACTGGCTGGTTAAAGCACTGACCGCTGAGGATATCCGCAGGGCCAAGCGGGAAGGACGTGTAGCGGGCATCGTGACGGCGCAGGAAACGGATGCACTGGGGACCAATCTGGAGCTGCTGGAGGTACTCCATCACTTTGGACTGCGTATTTTGCAATTAACCTACAATAAGCAGAATCTGATCGGCTCCGGCTGTGCAGAGCAGGCGAATGGCGGGCTGTCGAATTTCGGTGTCCGGTTCGTAGAGCGCATGAACAAGCTGGGTATCATCGTCGATACCTCACACTGCGGTAAACAAACCACTCTGGATGCCTGTAAAGTATCCCGCACACCCGTAATTGCCTCTCACACCGGCGCAGAAGCAGTTTATCACCATATGCGCTGTAAAAGTGACGAAGAAATCATCGCTATTGCGAATACCGGCGGCGTAATCGGAATTTTTGCCATGCCATGGTTTGTGCATGAGGATCCTGACCATACGACGATTGACCATGTAATGGATCATATGGAATATGTTATCCGGCTTGTTGGTGTAGATCATGTGGGAATTGGTACGGACTGGCCGATGAGCGATCTGGACTGGTCACTGGTTTATTTTAAAGAGCATATTGCCCCGAAGCTGGGTTTTGCCAAAGGGGACGGACCTTCTACGGAAACGGTAGCCGGACTAGAGAAATACAGCTATTTTATCAACTTCACCAGAGGTCTGGTTGCGCGCGGATATGCGGATGAAGAGATTGCGAAGATGATGGGCGGGAACTGGCTGCGGGTGTTCGAACAAATTTGCGGATAGGGGATTTTACACCGATGACTACTTATTTACATACCACAAGCTTTAACTTCTACTGTTCAGGCATCCATTGCGGAAAGATTCATTTCACGGAACAAGGGATCATGCATGCCAAGGTGGATGTCCGCCGGCGCACACAGATGCAGGATAACGTTCTCGACCCGGGGGCGAAATATGTGCTTCCTTTGGCTAAAATCGCCCGGCAGCTACGGTCTTACGAATCGGCACAATGGGCGGGAGAAGAGGTTGTACTGGATAGCGGCGACGTGTATCAGAAGCATATCCGCTATGAGGCGGAAATCTCCGGGCAAATGCAGGCCTCACAGGTATGGGCTTTGCGGGGAGATACGGCGCTGGATGTGGTCACGCTGGACGGGGAAGTGATTGCTTTTGTAACGCCTAACCGTTATGGCATTGAAATGATCGTCAAAGCAGGATATGAGGGGCTGACTCCGCTTACCGTATATGATGAGCCGCTGCTGTCCAAGCCGGAGTATGGTGTCAACGATCTGGGGACATTCCTGATTCCGATGCGGGACGGCATTAAGCTCGCTACCGATGTGTTCCTGCCGGAAGGCATCAAGCCGGGGACTAAGCTTCCGACGATTCTGGTAAGAACCTGTTATGACCGGAACGGGAAAAAAGAGATTTTTATGCGCTGGGCGAACAAAGGTTATGCCGTAGTCTCGCAGGATGTGCGGGGCCGTGCGGATTCGGAAGGCGAGCTTATTCCTTTCTATCATGAGCGCGATGACGGCTATGACACGATTGACTGGATTATTGCCCAGGACTGGTCTGACGGCAAAGTCGGGATGTGGGGCGCATCCTATCTGGGCTATGTCGTGGTAGCTGCGGCAACGAGCGGGCATCCGAACCTCAAAGCGGTTGTGGACGAAGTGAATGTAGGTTCACCGTTCGTTGACACTGCGCGCAAGGGGGGGACGCTCTGCTCCTGGCCGCTGCTGTCCTGGACATTGGCGCAATCGGTGGGTACACGGACGGATTTTGATATTTTTGGCGGAGTTACGGTGAATCCGGAGGCAGCTGTAGATGCCAGACCCATCCGGGACATTCCGCAGCAGATGATCGGCAGGACCTCAGGACCGTGGGAGCTGTGGAGCCAGCATCCGGAATACGATGACTTCTGGAAAAACTGCACGTTCACCGAACGCGGTGCTCAGGTAAAGGTTCCTATGTACGTGATCTCCGGCTGGTACGACGGGGACAGTCCCGGTGTATCGGAGACGTGGCGGATGCTGACCGAGCATGATGTGCCGAACCGCAAAATCCGTCTTGGCGCCTGGGAGCATGGACCGAACCGGGCCCGTGACCTGATGGGAGTCAGTTTTGGCAATGACGCGGTTGTATACGATTATGATGTATCGGTGCTGCGCTGGTTCGACCGGTTCCTGAAGGATATTCCGAATGGCATCGACGAGGAACCGCGGGCGTCATATTATGTGGTCGGAGAAAATAAATGGAGAACGTCGGAGGACTGGACGCCTGCCGAAGCGGAGATTACCCCGTTCTACCTGGCAAGCCGCGGGCGGGCGAATTCGTCGCTCGGCGACGGCAGGCTGGTGACTCAGCCGGAAAAGAACTCCATTGCAGACACCTATATCTACAATCCGGCAGATCCTGCCACTGACAGCGGGGAGCGGGAGCCGGAGAATATGCGGAAGCATGAGCTGCGCAGCGATATTGTCGTGTACACGAGTGAACCGTTAGCGGATAAGCTGACTATAGCCGGAGAGCTGTCTGCGGTTATCTATGCTGCAAGTACGGGGTCTGATACGGATTGGGTCGTTACGCTCAGTGATGTGCATGCAAACGGTGATTCCATCCGGCTGTCCAACTACATTGTTAGAGCGAAGTACCGGCACGGGCTGGAGCAGCCGCAGCTGCTGGTTCCGGGACAGGTGGAGAAATATGATATTTTCCTGCAAAATATCGCGCATACCTTTGCTGAGGGACACCACATCCGTTTTACTATTACTTCGTCGAGTAAATTTGTCGCGTTCCCGAATACCAATACAGGAAATAATCCATATGAGGATACAGAGGCTGTAATCGTGCAACAGACAATCTGCCATGACAGCTGCTATCCAAGCCATATCCTGCTGCCGGTTATTCCTAACGCTTAAAAGCGTGATTTTGTACGACCAAAAGTGTACCCCCATTTCCGAGCGAATGACCATACTAATCGATGGGGGGTGGCTACGCTCTCCCATGCCCTGGTCTCAGAAGCTAGCGCTTCCGCTTATTTACGCAAGTCGATTTTTTCGCCTGTGTGCTCAAAATCCGCATTTATCCATAATGAAAAATATTAAATCCAAGCAAGAAAACACTGATGTGGAGCGCGACTCTCTGGTTTCTTAGTGCGGTATAATTTATGACTGTCCAGTAATCGTTTCTGTGCTAATAGAATAGAAAATCCACGACACTGAGCGGTAGACGCAAACTGCGCACTAGTGAATTCTAAAAGAGCTCGTTTCGAGGGCTCCAATATAAAAACCAACAGCTATCTTAAACTGAGAAATAAAGTCCTAGACTACTGTTGGTTTATTGGACTTAAGTTCCCCGTTTAACAAGAATCGTTATAAAGCGAATCTATTTTTTATGATTTCAGCAACTTCACGAGCGTTGATTTTCGTATTGTTTATTCTCAAATAGTTTTCTTTTTTAATTTCTCCCTCTAACGAGTTCAATCGATGTTGCTCCATTGTCTGTTTTAGATCCTGTTCAGAGCGTGTGATATCTCTCTTTGTCGGTTTATGTTCAAGTCTATGGGGAGTATTGTTACGCTCTATTCTCTCCTCAAGATCGGCTTCAAGCTCAACAAAATAGACATCTGCACCTTGATCCTCAAATATTTTACAAATTTTATCGACGTAATCCCAATCGCTCTGCAAATCGAATCCCCATACATATGTGAATATCATTCCATACATATTACTGGCGGCGGTCGCTTCAAATATATCCTGACGAAATTTATTCGATAATCCCCACATTTCACGACTGAAGCCAAAATAAGGAGCCAGCAATTCTATCGTCATATGGTTGTGGAACAATTTTAAATCAGATATCATTTCCAGTTCATGCCCCACTGTCATTTTACCTACTGCCTGCGGACCAAATATCAAAACAAATTTCATGATATCACCACTTTTAGAAGTTATTTTAATAATAGTACCACAATTGATCAAGTTTTATTGCACTAAACTCCCCGTTATCTTAATGCCCTCGACAGTCTAATACTTTTATTCTTTTGACAGAAATTGTTCCGTTAGATGATGCGCAGTACGAAGATACTAAACAGTTGACGCTTACTGCTTACTAGTAAATTCCAAAAGGACATATTTTTGGGGGTTCCAATACAAAACCAACAGGTGTCTTAAGCACAATATAAAGTCTTAGACTACTGTTGGTTTAATGAACTAACGTTCTCTATTCGTTTAAAACACACCTATAAGATCAGTTACTTTGTATGTAGTTGATTCCAATCTTTCCAGGACATGATCTCCAGTTCAGGCATTGGCTTGTCGTTTAGCATAGCAATGAGCTCGATAGAATGACCATCCGGGTCATCAAAGTAAATAGAAACCGCCGGCATAAAAGGAAAAACCATTAATTCCTCCGGAGAATCACCATAGAAATTGGTACTCTCAATACCAAGTTCTTTTAGGTAACCATTTGCATGGATGATATCCTCTACATCGACCCTGAATGCAAAATGTTGTCGCTGTACAAGGGGAGTAGGGTAGTTCTCCCTTATGCCTAACATTGACTCTCCCGGTTTGCCTACCCAATAAAATTTTGATTTGCGAACTCGATCCTCGTGCAAAGGGATAATGTTAAGTAATTTTTCATAGAAGCTTGATGATCTCTCGTAGTTACTGACATTGATATGAGTCTCAAATAGTCCCTTAATCATGTTAGTCCTCCTTAGCATGTAATTCTGATAGAAAAAGTACGGATCTATCCTGTTCATAATATTATCACAATTTTAAATAAACTAACCCCTTAGCTTAATGATGCGCAATACGAAGATACCAAGCCATTGACTCATAAGGCGGAACACATACTATTCGTTATTCTTCCGTATCCGCTTCTCAATATAAATCCAAACATAGTAAGTCATCCAAAATGCCATCGCGGTTGCAAATAATGCAAATGACCTTGTAGTGGATGGAAGAGTGAAGGCCAAGATGATCCCTAGAATAAGGAATGGCGGTAAAAGGGTGAAGTATTTCTTTTTATGCAAGTTAACTATCTCCTTTTATTAATTTGGTATACATCCATGATCACAATTAATAAATTATAGACTGGCAAGCCCCGTTAAGGAGCGAATGTCACCTCAATTCTCTTTTGTTAAATAATACCATATATCCATAAGCCGATTATTCCTAATGTGTATGCCGCCACTCTTGAAACTTTTTCCATTTCGTCGCGTCAGAGATGGTATGCGGATGTTCGGTACATACATTCAGCTATGGATTGTGAAGGGGTGAAGGGTCGTGAACAAGATACTGGCATTGCTTCTGTCGTTGCTGCTGCTGACCAGCTGCAGTTCCTCCGGTTCCTCCATGAGCTTCAGCGAAAGAGCAGATGCGGCTAAGAAGCTGGATCCCCGGCTTGCCCGGCAGAGCAATGAGCTTGGGCTTAAGCTGTTCAGCCAATTAAGAGGGCATAGCGGCGGAGGCGGGAATCTGACGATTTCGCCTTACAGCATTTCCGCTGCGCTGGCTCTGGCCTACAACGGCAGTAAGGGAGAAACGGCAGAGGAGCTGGGCAAGCTGCTGGGTTATGCTCCTGATGAACTGGCTCAGCTTAATACTAGTGAGGGCGGTCTGCTGCCGCTGCTGAACGATGCCGGGCCCGGCATTCAGCTTGAGCTGGCTAATTCCGTGTGGGCTAATCAAAATATACCGCTGCGCAAAGGATATTTGAAAGCAAGTGAGGACTACTATGATGCTCAGATCCGGACTGCAGATTTGGCCGGAGAGAAATCGGTAACAGAGATTAACGAGTGGGTCTCTGATCACACGGCGGGGAAGATCAACAAAATGCTGGAGCAGCCCCCGGGAGCGCAAAGTGTTGCCGTGCTTGTCAATGCGCTTTATTTCAAGGGTGGATGGAAGAAGGTATTTCCGGAGGAAAACACCCATCCGGGTGAATTCTATCCCACCGCGAGTCCGGCAGTTGAGGTTCCACTGATGAAGCAGTCCGGACACTTTCTATATGCTGAAGATGAGGACTGGCAGGCCGTCCGTCTTCCGTACGGAGAGGGCCAGATGCATATGATTGTAATTCTGCCTGCCAAGGATTCTTCTTTGGATTCGGTTATTGATCATCTGGCAAAAGAAGGTTTACCTTCTGATGATCAATTTTCGGGTAAGCAGGGATCGCTTTCTTTGCCCCGGTTCACAGCAAGCTATGGTACAGACTTGAAGGAAGCTGTGCAGGCTCTGGGAGTGAAGCTCGCTTTTGACCCAGGCAAAGGAGATTTCTCAGCGCTTGCGGATACGGGGACTCCCATCTTCATCAGCAGTATTATTCATAAAACGTATATCGAAGTGAACGAGTCCGGAACGGAAGCCGCCGCTTCCACACTTGTTGGAATGGACGCGGGAGCTGCCGCTCCAGCTGAAGAGCCTTTCGAAATGATCGTGAACCGGCCGTTTATCTATATTATTGAAGACATCCAAACCGGCGTCTGGCTGTTCATGGGCGCAATTGAGAACCCGCTGCTTGCGGAGTAGTAACGGGAACACAATAATATTTTCGCCTTATATAATTTCTAAACAGTCAAAAGTTCTTGTCGAAAAATCATACTCTTTTTTAGTCAAGCTTATTTCTTTCTCCTCTAAAAATACTTGATAACTCTCTGTGCATATAGTAATCTTTCCAACGGATAATTTATTTAAGTTTTGAGTTTGATTTCTTGTCACTACACGAATTCGAGCA
>CAKMKL010000284.1 GCA_927443375.1 uncultured Paenibacillus sp.
TGAGGACTGTTCACCTTTTGCCGGCGATCCTCATATGTTGTAATGGGGATTGACGGAGGAGGGAAGAAGAGTGGACAGAGATTTTTCCAAAGATGCATTAAATGCCATCAACAAAAAAGCAGGCAAGAATATAACGCCCGGTGCAGTTAAAAAGCTGGCAAGTACGGTCAAGCCGGGAACCATGCAGAATGAAGCCCAGCTCCGCCAGTTAATCAAACAGGTGTCTGCCATGGCGAAGGTGCCGGTCAGCGAGGCTACTGTGCAGGAGATTATTAGTGCTGTCAAAAAAGGCGGCGCAAATTCCGGCACAATGGAGTCTTTGATGAAAATGTTGTTGAAAAAATAGTATTTCTCTTCATATCGCGGAGAGCAAACGACCCGGAATCCAAGCAGATTCCAGGGTCTTTGCTCTTTTTTTGCTGTGGATTAGACTTTATAGGTTTCTTGATATAATGTTCATGCTATAATATTCGCAATTAATGATAAACGTCAGGAGGCTACTCAGCTATGGATCCGATGACGAAGATGTGGTTATCTCTTATTGCGATACTAATCATGGGAGTATCTGTGTTTCTGATCACCTTTGCCCGCAGCAAGACAAAAGGCGTGCTTAGAGCCATACTGTCGATAGTTGCCTTTGTTATCATGTTAATCGGCCTGCTTAGCGGAGCGGCTTCAATTATGTAAGCATTTACAAAAACGCAATGCCTGAAACATAGCTAGGGAAGGAAGCTGTATGATGAAGCTGCAAAATGGATATAAGGTTACTTTTCTGCCCGAGGAACGAATAGCGGTTGTTAAGCATGGGACATCGCTGCTGGAGGCTGCCCGCAAGGCTGGGGTGGTGTTGCCTACACGCTGCGGAGGTAAAGCTGCCTGTCTGATGTGCAAGGTGACTGTGGAACAACAAGAATCCGGTGCGCTGCGTCCACCCGGGGAGGCCGAACGGCGTAAGCTGGGCAGCCTGCTGGAGCAGGGCGTCCGTCTGGCCTGCCAGGCTGCCGTATGCAGCGATTTGAATGTCAGTGTTCCCGAAGACCCGCTAAAAGCGGCTGTACGCCGCAGGCTGGAAGCTGCACGCCGTGGTGAAAGGGACGAGCTATGGTAGATACTGCAGAGACTCTGAAGATCGGATGCTTCAGCGATCGAAGCGACGGGAGGCGGAAACTGTGAAATTCGCCAGGAGAGTGAACAGGCAAAGAGCAAGACTAGGGCTGCTTGCAGGAATCATCCTGCTGCTGTCTGTACTGGCAGGCTGCATGTATCCCAAAGATCAGACGCAGCCGGGGAGCAGCAGCAGGGAGAGCGTCAGGCGTGTTCAGGCGGCTGTTGATGATTATCAGCAGGTAGAAGGGCTGCTGCCTATTCTTAATAGTGACGAGTCCACACCGCGTTATGAGAAGTTCGTGGTTGATCTGGAAAAACTGCGCCAGCAGGGGTATTTAGAGGAAATTCCGTCTGCTGCATTCGAAAAAGGCGGAAATGCCTATTTTCTGATTCTGGATGAGGAAACCGCTCCTGTTGTCAAGCTGATGGATCTCGTCACTGTGCAGAAAGTCAATGATGTCCAGCGTCAGGTGAACCGCTACAAGTCCGATCACGGGGGCAAGCTTCCGGCAGGGGAGGAACGTTATCCGGGCCTTTTTTCCATCGATTCCAAGCAGGCAGGGACGTCGGGGATTACACTGAAGAGTGTTTATTCCGGAGAGCCGCTGGAGTTTATGATGGATAAGAACGGCAGGGTGTATGTTGATTATGTCTTTGATATTCTGTCTGCAATGGACAAAGACGGGAGTACCCCTGAGCCCGATAAGGACTTGAGAACCGAATTAGAGACGGCTTCTTTTTATGTGCCGGTGAAATCCTTACCCTATCTGTGGGTCAGTGGTAAGCCTGTTCCCCAGCCATAATTAAATAATCAGCAGTGTGTAACCCTCCCCCTAACTCAGGGGGCTTATTTGTGTTTGCTGTGCTTCGGAAATAGTGAATCAGTTCTAGACGCCGCCCGTTTTTCATATGCTTGATGAGAAGGTTTCCGGGCAGCAGCTGGCTTTTGTGAAATTCGTGTATAAATTGCTCAGCTGCGGGTCATAAATCCGTTCCGGATACATATGATGATACTAGTCCAAATGCATGTCCGAGCATTCGGAGTTTAGCGCGGGGCAAGAATGTTCCGCTTAGGCAGGCTAGGCTCCCTGGCGGGCAATGCCAAAGTCCGGTGGATGTCCTGCAAGGGTCCGTTTACCGGCGGAACGCGAAGTCGATGCTCTTCAGGCATTTTTTCTTCGGAGTAATATGAGGAGGGGATCTCTTTTGGAAAAAGTGGATATTTTCAAGGACATTGCCGAGCGTACCGGCGGAGACATTTATCTTGGCGTCGTCGGCGCGGTTCGCACGGGGAAATCGACATTCATCAAACGCTTCATGGAGACGATTGTTCTGCCGAACATTACGAGCGAAGCAGACCGGGTAAGAGCTGTGGATGAACTGCCGCAGAGCGCAGCTGGCAAAACAATCATGACAACAGAGCCGAAATTTGTGCCGAACAACGCGGTGCAGATCAAGGTTGCGGAAGGCCTTGAAGTGAATGTCCGGCTGGTCGATTGTGTAGGGTATGCCGTCGAAGGCGCAAAGGGCTACGAGGATGAAAACGGGCCGCGTATGATTTCTACACCTTGGTTTGAGGAACCGATTCCTTTTCAGGAAGCGGCGGAGATTGGCACACGCAAAGTGATTCAGGAGCACTCCACACTAGGTGTAGTAGTGACTACGGACGGCACAATTGCTGAAATCCCGCGCCACTCATACATTGACTCGGAAGAACGTGTAATTGCCGAACTGAAGGAGGTCGGCAAGCCGTTCGTGCTTGTAATCAACTCTACCCGGCCGCGCAGTGAGGAAGCACAGCAGCTCCGCAGTGAGCTGGCTCTGAAATACGACATTCCGGTGATGACGCTCAGTGCCGCCAATATGACGGAGGAGGATGTGACCGGTGTGCTGCGGGAAGTGCTCTATGAATTCCCGGTACATGAGGTTAATGTCAACCTGCCTAGCTGGGTCATGGTGCTTGGCGAAAACCACTGGCTGCGCAGCAGCTACGAGAATTCCGTCCGGGATACGGTAAAAGATATCCGCCGTCTGCGGGATGTCGACCGTCTGGTCTCCCAGTTTACTGAATATGACTTCATTGACAGAGCCGGACTCAGCGGCATGAACATGGGTCAGGGAGTGGCTGAAATTGATCTGTACGCTCCAGAAGAGCTGTACGATCAGGTGCTCATGGAAGTGGTCGGTGTTGAGATCCGCGGCAAAGATCATCTGCTGCAGCTGATGCAGGAATTCGCACATGCCAAGCGTGAATACGACCGCTTCTCAGAAGCGCTGGAAATGGTCAAAACAACAGGTTACGGTATTGCAGCACCGTCGCTGGCTGAAATGGCGCTCGATGAACCGGAATTGATCCGCCAAGGCTCACGCTTTGGAGTCCGCCTGAAGGCGACAGCCCCATCCATTCATATGATCCGTGTTGATGTGGAATCGGAGTTTTCCCCGATTATCGGCACTGAGAAGCAGAGTGAAGAGCTGGTACGCTATCTGATGCAGGACTTTGAGAACGATCCGATTAAAATTTGGGAATCAGATATTTTCGGCCGCTCGCTGCATTCCATCGTGCGTGAAGGCATACAGGGCAAAATCGCCATGATGCCGGACAATGCCCGTTATAAGCTGCAGGAAACGCTTGGACGAATCATCAATGAGGGTTCAGGCGGACTTATCGCCATTATTTTATAAAACAACAATACCTGATGAACCAGTTGTCAAAAGGGAGCGGAGGATAATCCGCTCTCTTTTTTGTACTTAAATTGAAGAATCTAACATTATTAGTCTATCATTTCAGCGGAAACTCTCTGCTCAAATGATACTTTCTGCTCCTTTTTTGAGTAACGCCTTGAAATTATGGGTGGGCTGTATTACTATAAGTTTGTTGCGCTTCTAGGAAGAAGGGCGCCAGTATCTAGTAATAAACGGGATTATCACGTATATTTTGCGTTGAAACGGAAACAGTGTATGATACCGGAAATTTGCCCAGGGAGGTGAGAAGACATGAATAAATCAGATTTGATCAACGTAGTTACAGAAGCAACTGAACTTCCCAAGAAAGATGCTACTAAAGCGGTAGATGCCGTTTTCGAAGCGATCACAGGAGCTCTGCAAAGCGGCGATAAAGTACAACTGGTTGGATTCGGAAACTTTGAAGTGCGCGAACGTTCCGCACGTAAAGGCCGCAACCCGCAAACTGGTGAAGAAATCGAAATTCCTTCAAGCAAAGTACCTGCTTTCAAACCAGGTAAAGCGCTTAAAGACGGAATCAAATAGAGATTTCTACATATCAATCCTATAGTCTCTTTCCGAGTATTAACGATGCCGCCCTCCAAGGCGGCATTTGTTGTTGCAGGACTAAACCGTTAAGGAGGATTAAACATGACCGAGAAGAATAATAGCGTTAGCCCTGCACCGGCCGGCAGCGAATACATCGTGGTAAAGGCCAAGGAAAACGGCGTTCAAGTAATCGGGCTTACCCGGGGCCTGGATACGCGGTTTCACCACACGGAGAAGCTGGATAAAGGAGAGGTGCTGATCGCCCAATTCACCGATCATACCTCAGCTATGAAAATCCGCGGTAAAGCAGAAATATGGAGCAAACACGGACAACTGGAGAGTGAAAGCTGAAAAGCAGGCATAGCCTGCTTTTTTTCAAAATATAACTAGATATACGCAAGTCTGCATGATCGTATAATGTCACTGCTTGGCGGAAACTATGGATAGGGGGCGGGCTATGAACCGGAGCTGGCTGATCGGAATTGCAATGCTGCTGACCGCCGCGATTGCTGTAATCTTGCCGCGTCTGGCGTCCCTCGAACCAGCTATGCAGCAGTCTCGTGCGGTGGAGACCCTTGGCGGGGGCAGTACCACGCTTGCAAATGATAATCTCGTAGATGTGATAAGCAAGCTGCCCTTCAGCCTGGACATTGACAGCGTCGGCTGGAAGAATCAGATCCTGTCGCTGGATCTAAAGGTAACTGGCAACGATCATGAGCCTCAGGAGTTATACCAGAACATGGCACTGGCGATTTCTTTTGCCTTTCAAGATATGGAGAATATTGATCAGCTGCTGCTGCGTGTCGTAGCGGAGGATAAATGGCTGGACAGCCGGCGCCTCTTGCTCGCCGGGGATATCCGCCGTAAGGAATGGTCGCTTCAGCTGCAGCAGGAGCTACAATCAGCAGGCAATGAGCCGTTGCCTAGGGGCCTTAAGAATAGCTTCCGTATCAGTGAAAGCGAGCTGTGGCGGAAGCAGTTCATTTATCCCTGATATGGGTAAAAGAAACTAGGACGTCCCATCGTGCGTGACAAAAAAACATGTGATATAATAGACAAGATTGTGAACAAAGATATTGTAATAACGTCAATGGCTTCGGAGGCTGAAATGAAACCGTACCGCATACCGCAATTAGTAAAGCCCTACACAGACTACGACATGATTCAGCGGCATACGGAATTGCCGCCGTTTTCGGATGGGCGTAGTCATTTGTTATATATTTTTCTAAGTTACGGCACTCAAGCTGAAGACCGTAACAGGGAGCTCTATACGCTTGTTACAGGCCTTGTGCAGCTTGCTCTCGATACGCATGAGATCATTGACCGCACTCAGGATGATCCCGGTGGCGATCTTATGCGTTCCAGGCAGCTTAAAGTGCTGGCCGGCGACTACTTCAGCGGCTGGTTCTATCACTTGCTTGCGAAGCGCGGACAGATTGAGATGGTGGGCAGTTTAAGTTCGGCAATTGCTGACTTTAACGTGATGAAGGCCCGTTTATACGGCAAAATGAAGGAGATGCTGCTCTCCGCGGAACAATACTTGCGGCATTCGGTTCAGCTCAATATGCGGCTGTTCCTTTCTTTTACACCGATGATTGAAGGGACACTCACCGAGCTTTGGGAGAAGCTGCTGGCCGAGTTCAGCCATTGTGAAACGGTGTGCTCCGAACTGCGGCGCGGAAGTGATCCCGGCATTGCGCGGGAAGGGTACTGTTACTGGAAAATGCTGGAGAGTGCTTCGGAGGATGAGGTTGAACTGCTTCGCGGGGAGAGCATCGATCTTAAGGACTGGAAGAAACTAAAAATGAAATACAAATGTGACACCCTGCTGACCGATAAGCTTCACGAATCGCTTCAGTCCATCCAAGGACTGCTTCAGGGTATAAAGGACGAGCATCTGATCAGTGAGCTCAGCACCCTGCTTGATCGCTTCCTCCTGCAGATGAAAATTTCCGGACAAGCAGCCGTGGAGGGGTAGAGTATGACGATAGAGAAAACTTCTGCTTTGAGCGATAAAGGTGTTAAGCCGAAGGAGCAATTTGTTCATTCCGTATTTGAGAGCATCGCCGGTAAATATGACCTGATGAATGATATTTTGAGCTTCCGCCGCCATAAAGCCTGGCGTAAATTCACCATGCGCAAGATGGCGATGAAGCGGGGCGATTCTGCTGTAGACCTCTGCTGCGGCACCTGTGACTGGAGTATCGCACTCGCAGAGGCGAGCCAGACCGGTTCCGTGATGGGACTGGATTTCAGTGCGGGAATGCTTGAAGTGGGCCGGCGTAAGGTGGAAGCGCAAGGTCTTCAGGACCGTATCTCCCTCATCCAGGGCAATGCCATGGATCTTCCGTTTGGTGACAACTCCTTTGACTATGCAACAATAGGCTTCGGGCTTCGCAACGTGCCTGATCTCGTTCAAGTGTTGAATGAAATGAAGCGTGTGGTGAAACCGGGAGGAATGGTTGTCTGTCTGGAGCTTTCTAAACCAATGAAGCAGCCGTTCAAGGGCATTTATTATTTTTATTTTGAGCGGATGCTTCCGCTCCTCGGCAAGCTGTTTGCCAAAAGATACGAGCAATATAAATGGCTGCCGGAATCACTGGCCCTCTTCCCGGACAGAGAGCAGCTATCGGTGATTTTTCGTGAAACCGGGCTGCAGAAAGTGGAATCCTTCCCCTTGACCGGAGGCATCGCTGCATTACATATTGGGTTCAAGGAGAATTGTAATGTTTAAAAAAGTCGGCGTTTTTCTGCAAATGATTAAGTTTGAACATACTGTATTTGCTTTACCGTTTGCCTTTATGGGGGCACTGCTAGGATCCGTTGTAATGTTCGGCCAGCTGCCATCCTGGTCACAGATTGGCTGGATTATTATCGCCATGTTCGGGGCACGAAGCGCGGCTATGGGGTTGAACCGGCTGATAGACCGGATTAGTGATGCAAAGAATCCCCGGACAGCCGGAAGGGCAATTCCCGCAGGGCTTTTAAAGGTTGGGGAAGTATCAGTGTTCATCGCAATCTCGTTCTTTTTATTATTCTGGGCTGCCTTTAAACTGAATCCGCTATCTGCTCAGCTTCTGCCCATTGCTGTTTTTCTGCTGGTGTTCTATTCCTTCACTAAGCGTTTTACCTGGGCCTGTCATCTGATTCTCGGACTAACCATTGCGCTCGCTCCTCTGGGGGGCTGGGTTGCGGTTACGGGCAATGTAGATTGGACCGCCATGATTTTTTATTTCACGATTGTGTTCTGGACCGCCGGTTTTGATATTATCTATTCCTGCCAGGATGTTGATTTTGATATAAAAGAAGGCTTGTATTCCATCCCGGTGCGCTTTGGAGTGGCCCGTGCACTGGATATTGCCAAGGTATTCCATATTCTAACGGGTATCGGATTTGTTTCACTGCTCTTTATCACTGATTTAAGCTGGTGGTATGTGGCTGGAATGCTGATTGCTTATATTATCCTGTTTTATGAACATCATATTGTGTCTCCAAGCGATTTAAGCCGTCTGCAGACAGCATTCTTTACGATGAACGGTGTGCTGAGCATCGTCGTGTTTTCCTTTACTCTGATTGACTTGGTGGTGCAGTTTTACTGATGACAGAGCTGAAACCGAAACACTTCATCGTAGGAATCACCGGGGCGAGCGGCGGAATTTACGGCGTCCGTCTGACGGAAACCCTGCTTGCACTGGGGTATACGGTCCATCTTGTGGTCAGCAATGCAGGCTGGCGGGTGTTCAAAGAAGAACTGGGTTTTGCCGCCACAGACCGGGAAGGCTTTTTGAACGAACAGTTCAAAGACTATCCCGGTTCTCTGCTTTATCACCCTATCGCGGATATCGGGGCATCCATTGCCAGCGGCTCCTTCCGTACAGAAGGAATGATTATTATGCCTTGCTCGATGGGAACGCTGTCTGCTGTAGCGCATGGAAGCTCAGACAACCTGATGACGCGGGCTGCTGATGTGATGCTGAAGGAAGGCAGGCCCCTGGTCCTTGTACCCCGTGAGACACCGCTTCATGCCATTCATCTGGAAAATATGCTGAAGCTTTCGCGGCTAGGAGTCAAGCTGATACCGGCCATGCCAGCCTTTTATTTTGGCCCGACCAGCATGGATGATTTGGTTAACTTCATGGTTGGAAAAGTGCTGGACAGCTTTAACATTGAGCACCATTTATTCCGCAGATGGGGGGAGACGAATGAGTAATCCTCAGCATACCGTTATCGGTAAAATCAGCTATACCAACTCATGGCCGGTATTTCACAATTTCCACCCCTCTTCGTTAAGCTATCCGGCAGAGATGGTGAGTGAAGTGCCTGCCATTCTTAATCAGGGGATGGCCCGGGGGACGATTCATGTAGGCGCATTATCTTCTTTTGCTTATGCGGCGTTAAGTGACCGGCTGCTGCTGCTGCCGGATTTGTCTGTCAGTGCGGACGGCCCGGTAAAATCCATCATGCTGTTCTCCCGCGTGCCTTTCACGCAGATTGGGAATGGAAGAATTGCGGTAACCAACACCTCGGCGACATCGGTGAATCTGCTGAAGATTCTGCTGGAGAAGGCGGCCGGCTGCAAGCCGGAATATGTGACGGCAGAACCTGATCTGGATAGGATGATGGAAGTGGCGGATGCCTGTCTTCTGATTGGCGACAATGCGATCCAAGCTACCTGGCAGGATCAGGGCTACATCGTCACCGATTTGGGTGAGGTCTGGAAAGAATGGACCGGACACAGCATGACCTTTGCGGTCTGGGCGGTTAACCGTGAGGCCGCGAGAGACAAGCCCGAGGCGATCGCCGAAATTGCCGAGGCATTTGTAGAGAGTAAAGTACGCGGGGTAAATAAGCTTGCTCCGATTATCCGGGAGGCCTGCTCGTCAGTTGGAGGCACACCTGAATATTGGCACGGGTACTTCAGTAATTTATGTTATGACTTTGGGGAAAGGCAGCAGGAAGGTCTAAACCTCTATTTCCGCTATGCCTATGAATTGGGCCTGCTGCCGCAGGAAGTGAAGATGGAGCTTTGGAGCCACAATCTGCTGACACGGGTGAAAGAATGAAGCGAATGCAAATATTCGGATTGCTGAATAGGGATATGGATCAGATTGAAAAAGAGCTGTACCGCAGTGTTCAAGGTGACGACGAGCTGTTGACAGAGACTTCCCTTCACCTGCTGAAGGCAGGGGGCAAACGGCTGCGGCCGGTATTTGTGCTCATGGGCGGCAAATTCGGACAATATGATCTGGAGAAACTGAAGCGTGTCGCAATTCCGCTGGAGCTGATACATAGCGCTTCACTGGTACACGATGATGTCATCGACGATGCCGAGCTTCGCCGGGGAGAGCTTACCGTCAAAGCCAAATGGGGTGATAAGATCGCCATGTATACCGGTGATTATATCTATGCCAAGGCACTGGTCATCACCTCTGAACTCAAAAATCCGCGGATTCATCAAATCCTTTCAAAAGCAATGGTGGAGATGTCCATCGGCGAAATGGAACAGATCCGCGATTTCTTCAATAGTGAGCAAAGTGTACGCCATTATCTGCGGCGGATCCGCCGCAAAACAGCGCTGCTTATCGCTATCAGCTGCGAGCTTGGTGCCTTGGCTGCGGATGCAGAGCCGCAAACTGCCCGTCTGCTCTATAATTACGGTTATAATGTCGGGATGGCGTTTCAGATCCGCGATGATTTATTGGATCTCTCAGGAACAGAGAAGCAGATCGGCAAACCGCCGGGCAGTGATATGAGGCAGGGCAATATTACGCTTCCGGTGATTTACAGTCTGGAGGACACGCGTCTGCGTGCACCGCTGTTGGAGGAATTGGCCTCCATCCGTGCAGAGCAGGCCGGTGTTGGCCGTGCTATTGATCTGATCCTGTCCGGAGACGGAATTACCCGTGCCGAAGCGCTGGCTTCACGCTACATCGACAAAGCGCTGGCCGCGCTGGACCAGCTTCCGGCTAACAAGACCAAACGGAATCTGCGGGATATCGCCTTTTTTGTGACCGGGCGTGCTTACTAAGCTTCTTATTCCCCAAAATATTAACGTTCACAGATGGCTGGGTTTCTGATAATATCAGAAAATATAACCATAATATAAAACCTGGGACTTGTCTCAAACCGGTTATTTATTGGACTAAGCGAAAATGGAGAGTGACTCTATGGAAAAAACGTATCTGATGATCAAGCCCGACGGCGTACAGCGCGGATTGATCGGGCGTATTGTCGCCCGCCTGGAGGATAAGGGATTTAAACTGATTGCCGCGAAGCTGATTACCGTTACGGAAGAGCAAGCCAAAAAGCATTACGCAGAACATGAAGGCAAAGACTTTTTCCCTGGACTGGTAAGCTTTATCACTTCCGGTCCCGTATTCGCTATGGTATGGGAAGGCGATGATGTAGTCGCGTTGTCCCGTCTGATGATCGGCAAAACGAAAGTTGGCGAAGCATTGCCGGGCACAATCCGCGGCGATTTTGCCAGCCATACTCCGCTTAACCTGATCCATGGATCGGATTCGCCGGAAAGTGCAGAGCGCGAAATCGCTAATTTCTTTGCTCCGGAAGAACTGGCAGACTACAGCAAAGACATCGCAGTCTGGATGTAATTCCAGGCAGGAGGCAGGGATTATAATGGCGGATCATGAAGAGAATTCAACAGCACCAGACCCGGACTACACCGGGTTTATTCATAATGTTAAACAGAACACCGGAATTGATCTTGCCCAATACAAGGAAGCTCAGATGAAGCGCCGTCTGACGACGCTCCGGACGAAGAACGGGTATCATACTTTTGCTGAGTTTTTTGCTGCAATGATGAAGGATAAATCTTTATTCTATGAATTTCTGGACCGGATGACGATCAACGTCTCAGAATTCTGGCGCAACCCGAACCGCTGGGAAGTACTGCGGGATGTTATACTGCCGGAACTGCAGCGTTCAGGCCGCAGGATGAAATTATGGAGCGCTGCCTGCTCAACCGGAGAAGAGCCTTATACACTGGCTATGATCCTGGCTGATAAAAACATCCTGTCACAGACCGGCATTCTGGCTACCGATATTGATGACGGGGCACTGGCGAAGGCCAAGCAGGGACTCTATCTGGAACGCTCCTTGAAAGATGTGCCAAAAGATGTGGCAAACCGTTATTTTACACCGGAGGGCCCAGTTTTCAAGGTTAGTGAATCGCTGAAGAAGAATATTGATTTCCGTAAGCAAAATTTGCTGCTCGACAAATTCGATGAAGGGTTTGACCTGATCATCTGCCGCAATGTAATGATCTATTTCACAGAGGAAGCGAAGAACAAGCTCTATCATAAGTTCTCGGCGAGCCTCCGTCCGGGCGGTTATCTGTTTGTAGGCAGCACGGAACAGATCTTCACTCCTGCACAATACGGATTTGAGTCAACAGAAACATTCTTCTACCGGAAAAAATAGGTATACTTTCGCAATCTTTCAGTGATACTAAATAGTAGGTACTTTACGCCATGCGAAAGGTCGTTAATCCAGATGGACAAAAGTAAGGTCATTTCCGCCTACAGACGCGGGTTTCTGACCGTCCGTGAATGCGGGCAAATTCTTGGTGTCGAAGAGCTGCAGCTGCAAAGCCTGCTTAAGCTTGAGGAGAGCAAGCAGACTGTTCCTCCTGCACAGCGAAAGATCGGAAGCTGATTCAGGGCTCTGAACCGGGACGTTTAGCAGCGCCGCCTTTGCTCGAAAGAGTAAGGCGGCGCTGTTCTTATATGGGCGCAAGTCGGCCTTCTGCTCAAGATCCCTTTCTTGTCAAAGCGGGAAGGCTATACTATAATGAGGCAAGAGTTTTATATTTTAGCGGTTTACAGTTTAAAAGTGTGAAAGGGGAACGCAGCATGAGTTTACGCTATTTAACAGCGGGGGAAACGCACGGCCCCCAGCTTACAGCAATTATTGAGGGACTGCCCAGCAATTTGACACTTAACTTCGAAGAGCTTAATTTTCAGCTGCTGCGGCGGCAGAAGGGCTACGGCCGCGGACGCCGGATGCAGATTGAGAAGGACACCGCACAGATCGTCGGCGGTGTGCGCCATGGCTATACTACAGGTGCTCCGGTAGCTTTGGTAGTAGAGAACAAAGACTGGACACACTGGAAGAATATTATGAATATTGAGCCGATCCCCGGCAGTGATGAAGAGAAACGGCGTGTAAACCGGCCGCGTCCCGGACATGCCGACTTAAACGGCGGATTGAAATATAACCATACCGATCTGCGGAATGTTCTGGAGCGCTCAAGCGCACGTGAAACGGCTGCAAGAGTGGCGGTAGGTGCTGTTGCCCGCCAGCTGCTGGCAGAGTTTGGTGTCAAGATTGCCGGACAGGTGATCCGGATTGGTGAGATTGAAGCACCTGCGAATAATTTGCCTATCGACGAATTAATTGCCCGGACGGAAGAATCCTCCGTAAGAGTCGTGGATAAAGAGACGGAGCAGAAGATGGAGGCATACATAGACAAGATCAAGGAGGAAGGCGACTCCATCGGCGGAATTGTGGAATGCATCGTTGAAGGATTGCCTGTCGGACTCGGAAGCTATGTACAGTATGACCGTAAGCTTGATGCTGCCATTGCCGGAGCCGTCATGTCGATCAATGCATTTAAAGGTGTGGAGATCGGTATCGGCTTTGAAGCCGGCATCCTGCGCGGCTCACAGGTCCATGATGAGATTATGTATGAAGCCTCACGGGGATATTACCGGGCAAGCAACCGGCTGGGCGGTTTTGAAGGCGGCATGACTAACGGAATGCCAGTTGTAGTCCGCGGCGTCATGAAGCCGATTCCTACCCTGTACAAACCGCTGCAAAGTGTGGATATTGACACCAAGGAGCCTTTCACCGCGCAGGTGGAACGCTCGGATGCCTGCGCTGTTCCGGCAGCTTGTGTGGTGCTGGAGAATGTGGTTGCCTGGGAGATTGCCAAAGCATTCCTGGAGAAGTTCGGCGGCGATTCGCTTGAGGAGATTAAAGCGAACTACAATAATTACCTGGCGCAGCTGGAGAGCTACTGATTATGCGCAGTATTACTGTAGATTTAGGCGAGCGCTCTTATCCAATTCATATCGGCAGCGGATTGCTGCGCACGATCGGGGAACGTTGCCGGGAAGCCGGCATTCCGCTCCGCAGCCCGCTGCTGGTTGTCAGCGACAGCGAAGTAGCCCCGCGTTATCTGGCTGAAGTCGAAGCTTCGCTGCACGAACAAGGCTATTCGGTCGTAAGCCACGTTATTCCAGCCGGAGAAGCTTCTAAGTCACTTGCCGTTTACGAGGAAGTGATTACTACTGCGATTCAGGCTGGCCTGGACCGCAGTTCAGCGGTGCTGGCGCTAGGAGGCGGTGTAGTAGGAGATTTGGCGGGTTTCGTAGCCGCATCCTACATGAGGGGTATAGGGTTCATTCAGATACCAACGACAATTCTTGCACACGATAGCAGTGTGGGCGGCAAAGTGGCTGTTAATCATCCGCTGGCGAAGAATATGGTCGGGGCTTTTTACCAGCCCTTGATGGTGCTGTATGATCTGGATACCCTGAGTACACTGCCGCCGCGCCAAGTCTCATCCGGCCTGGCTGAAGTGGTGAAGCACGGTCTGATTCTGGACCGTGAATTTGCCTACTGGTGCCGTGAGCATGCAGAGGACCTGCTTGCCCTGGATGCAGAGGCGTTGGGCTATGCCCTGGAGCGCGGATGCGCCGTTAAGGCGGTAGTCGTCGGCAATGATGAACGCGAGCATGGCCAGCGGGCGATTTTGAACCTGGGACATACAATCGGACATGCCATCGAAGCGGTAGGCGGTTACGGTGTATTCCTGCATGGTGAGGCGATCGCCATCGGGATGGCCGGGTCTGCACTCTTGGCTGCCAAGCTGGGCCGCGATCGGGGGATTTATGAGGACACCGTTTCTATGCTGTCCGCATTATCGCTGCCGGTGAGTCTGCCTGCAGAGTTCAGCGAGGATGAGCTGATGGAAGCCATGATGCATGACAAGAAGTTCAAGGAAGGCAAGATGACCTTTATCGTGCCGGATTCTATCGGTGCTGTCAGCATCGTAAATAATGTGCAGCAGAGTGATGTGCGTGAGGTTATCGCACAGCTTAAGAAGGAGGGAAGCCCGTGGTGAACCGGGGAATACGCGGTGCAACAACCGTAACCAAAAACGAGGAAAATGAAATTTTGCGCGAAACCGTTGTGCTGCTGCGGGAAATTGTAGAGCGCAATGATGTAATTGCCGAAGACATCTGCAGTGTATGGATTACCGTGACAGGTGATCTGGATGCTACTTTCCCGGCGCGGGCCATCCGTGAAATTGAAGGCTGGGATTTGGTGCCTCTGATGTGCTCCGTTGAGATTCCCGTCAAAGGCGGCCTGCCGATGTGTATCCGGCTGATGGTACAGGTTAACACGGATAAGTCGCAGCGGGATATCCGCCATGTTTACTTGAATGAGGCGCAGAAGCTTCGTCCGGATCTCTCACAGAGCAAGTAATTTATTATCATTTCCGGGTTGTCAATGAACACCGTCATCATGTATAGTGTAATTAGCCGAGTAAAGCCCGAGTTGAGTTTAGCCTAGTTGAGTATAGCTGAGACGAGTGCAGGATGTTAAATCTGAGGCATTCCATTGAATTGCAGATGTCTTTTTGGATAGGATTAACGGTTTATTTACGCTACCCGTATATCCTCTAATCAGACAGTTTATGCATCGTTTGGAATAATGCCCGGTCCTGAGCGCTTTTTCATATACTTACCTACAACAACCTCTACTTCGGTAGAGGTTTTTCTGTATTTCGGATAATATACTCGTACATTCCAAGGAGGTATCCCAAAATGACTAATCCTAGTGTTGAAGAAGTGGTATCACTGTCGCGGGAATATAACTTGATTCCGGTAGTGAAGCGGCTGCTTGCTGATATGGAGACTCCGATCCGGCTATTTCAGCGGTTTGCCGGTGAGTCCCACGCGTTTTTGCTGGAAAGCGTAGAAGGAGGCATTCAATGGGCCCGGTATTCTTTTATCGGCAGTGATCCGTTCCTGTTGATATCCGGGAAAAAGAATGTCATCCACGTGAAGGTCGGCGGGGAGCAGAAGCGGCTGTCAGGCAAACCGATCGAGGAGCTAAAAGCACTGCTCCGCTCCTACCGTAGTCCAAAGCTGGACGGGATGCCTCCTTTTACCGGCGGTGCGATCGGATTCTTCGGATATGATCTGCTACAATATTATGAGAAGCTCTCGCCGCATGCGGTAGATGATCTCGGCACGGATGATATACGCTTCATGTTCTGCGACCGGATCATTGTCTTCGATCATGTGAAACAGCAGATCCTGCTCGTAGGCAACCTGCACATCAAAGAAGGGGATACGGACTCCGACATCCGTTCAGCCTATGAGGCTTTGAACCGCAAGCTGGAGGACTTCGCCGAGGAGCTGCAGAAAGAAGGGCCGAAGGAGAACGTTAACCGCCGCAGCATCCCGCAGGATATCGAGCTGGGCGAGATTCATTCCAACCTTACTAAGGAACAGTACATTTCCAATGTGGAGCAGGCCAAGGAATATATCCGGGCCGGAGATATTTTTCAGGTGGTGCTGTCGCAGCGCCTGCATATTGAGACGGAAGTATCCCCGCTGCATGTCTACCGGATGCTGCGTACGCTGAATCCTTCGCCGTATATGTATTATCTCAAAATGGATGAAGAGATCATCGTCGGCACCTCTCCGGAAGCGCTGGTGAAGGTGGACGGCAGCCGCGTGGCCACCCGACCGATCGCCGGAACCAGGCCCCGGGGGGCGAATGAGGCAGAAGACCGGGCACTCGCGGCTGAACTTCTGGAGGATGAAAAAGAGCGGGCGGAGCATCTGATGCTGGTTGACCTCGGCCGCAACGATCTGGGCAGGGTCTCCAAGTTCGGAACGGTAAAATGCGATTCCTTTATGGAAATCGAGAAGTACTCACATGTCATGCACATGGTTTCAAATGTTTCGGGGACCTTGGACGACAATAAGGATTTCTTCGATGCCTTCCTGTCTTGTCTGCCGGCCGGTACCGTCTCAGGAGCACCGAAGCTGCGGGCGATGGAGATCATTTCCGAGCTGGAACGGGAAGCCAGAGGCGCCTACGCCGGAGCTATCGGTTATCTCGGGTTCTCCGGGAATATGGATTCCTGTATCACCATCCGCACCATCATTTTCCGTAAAGGCCGGGCCTATGTGCAGGCTGGAGCAGGGATTGTGTGGGACTCGGTGCCGGAGAAGGAATATGAAGAGACCCTTAACAAAGCGAAGGCCATGCTCAAAGCCATCCGGATGGCGGAAGCCATGTTCCCGGTAGAGATCAAAGAAAAACAGGTGATCAATCAGGATTACATGTACGAATATACGCCCTAATCAGAGAACAGGACAGAAGAGCAGAGCAGAGAATGCTCCATAAAACTTAGCAAATGCTTCTGGAGAGAGTGGTGTCCGAAGTGGTTCAGCGAAGTTATCCTAACAACACTTTTAGGAGGAAAAAGACTATGGATGCAAGTCAAATGATACAATCAGGAATTGCCGGGCTGATCGAGGGTAGAGATCTTAGCCGGACCCAGGCCCGTGAGATCATGGGCACCATTATGGAAGGTGTGGCGTCACCGGCGCAAATCGGTGCGCTGCTGACCGCGCTGCGGATCAAAGGCGAGACCGTTGAGGAGATTACCGGCTTCGCGGAAGCAATGCGCGGATTCGGGACACCGGTGCTCACAGAGCGTACCCGTCTGCTGGATACCTGTGGAACCGGAGGCTCGGGTATTCACAAATTCAATATTTCGACCGCCTCGGCGATTATTTCCTCCGCAGCTTCCGTGCGCGTCGCGAAGCACGGCAACCGATCCGCCTAAGGCAGAGCTGGGAGCGCGGATGTGCTGGAAGCGCTGGGCGTCAACATTCATCTGAATGCAGAGCAGGCCCGGCAATGCCTGGACAATATCGGCATCTGTTTCCTGTTTGCCCAAATTTATCATCCGTCCATGAAATACGCCGCTGCACCACGCCGTGAACTTGGTTTCCGGACCGTGTTCAATATGCTGGGACCCTTGACCAACCCGGCAGGAGCCGACCGGCAGCTTATGGGAATCTACGACCTGGGTAAGACAGAGATTGTAGCTAATGTACTGAAGGAGCTGGGCTCCAAACGGGCGATGATTGTAAGCAGTCTGGATGGCCTTGATGAAATCAGCATTTCGGCACCTACCCAGGTATCCGAACTGAAGGATGGCGTTGTAACCACCTATGAAATAACTCCTGAGGCCCTAGGACTGAGCCGGCATCCGCTGGAGGATGTGCTGGGCGGAGATGCAGCCGAGAATGCTGCGATTATAACCGCCGTACTGGAGGGAGCTATTACCCCTTACCGTGACATTGTACTGGCCAATGCCGGTGCCTGCATCTATGTTTCCGGTTTGGCAGACAGTCTGAGTGCAGGTGTAGGGCAGGCGCGCCAGATGATCGATTCCGGCAGTGCACTGCTGAAGCTGGAGCAGCTTAAAGCCATGACGAAGGAGCTTGATTATGTATCTTGATAAAATTGTCGCCACCAAAATCAAAGAGGTCGAAGCTTTAAGCCAAACATTTTCTCTAGCGGTGGCGAAAGAGGTTATCGCCGGACTGCCTGCCACAAAAGGTTTCCGGGATGCACTCGTAAGACGCCGGAACCGGGAGATGGGTCTGATTGCAGAGGTGAAGAAGGCTTCGCCTTCCAAAGGGCTGATCCGTGCTGACTTTGATCCGGTATCAATAGCACAAGGGTATGAGGCAGGAGGAGCCGATTGTTTGTCGGTTCTTACGGATAAAGACTATTTTCAAGGCAGTGATTTGTTCTTGCAGCAGGTTAGAGAAGCGGTGAGCCTTCCACTGCTGCGTAAGGACTTTATCATCGACGAGCGTCAGATTTACGAAGCACGTATTCTGGGTGCGGATGCGATCCTGCTGATCGCGGCGATTCTAACTCCGGAACAAATAGCTTCCTTTACAGATTTGGCTGCCTCACTCAGTTTGGATGTGCTGATCGAGATTCATGACCGCAGCGAACTGGAGCTTGTAATCGGCACTGGTAAAA
>CAKMKL010000285.1 GCA_927443375.1 uncultured Paenibacillus sp.
GGATGAATGCTGATCCACAAAAAGCGCAGACCTGTAATTCCCATTAGAAAAAGTACGATTACCACAATTAGTTTTTTCTTAATCATCCTATATCCTCCTAAAAGTTTTGTGAGCATTCCTTCTGTGACTTTGCTTCGTACAAAACTGGCTTCGGAAGCATTCACCAAGTTTTGTGAGCATTCCTTCTGTGACTTTGCTTCGTACAAAACTGGCTTCGGAAGCATTCACCAAGTTTTGTAAGTATTACTATTAATAGCTCACTTGGGATTAAACCACGCCGTCACCGAAGTGGACATTTGTCCGTTGATCTCGTTGATTCCATACGCCAAATCTTCAAAAACACCAAACTGCAGCAGCAGGAAGGTCAAGCCCACAGCAACTCCATAGTGCATCCACGAGGTTCCCGGTGCAGTACGGCGTCTGGCCATGGTCGCTTTTGTGGCGCGTTCCCGGCGTCCCGTTTCAAGCTTTTCAATATGTGCCATCACATCTCCGGTAAGATCAGGAAAACCCAGAGGTTCCAGTGTGTCTACTCCATGTTCCATATCGCTCCAAAGTGCAGCAAGCCCTCTAGCTTCCTCCAGCCACGATGAGCAGTCGGGACAAGCTTCAATGTGCAGGCGGACATTCAGCTCCACTTCTGGAGACAGCATGCCTTCGATATAATGCGGCATCCATTCTTTGACTGTAGCACAATTCATCGCCATTCCTCCCCGCTTTTGCGCATCATCTGTCTGGCTCTATAGAGCTGTGATTCAACTGTTTTGACCGAGACGCCTTTCTGCTCGGCGATCTCCTGATAGGAGTGACGCTGAAAATAATACAGCTGCACGACCGACCGGTACGGTTCTGTGAGACTGTTTAAATTCTGGTCCAGCTCCTCCGAGGCTTCCTTGCGGAGCGCAACATGCTCCGGTGTCTGTGAGGTGACCCAATCATTTTCCGTATAATCTGCTGTACTGCGATGCCGCCACTCTCTGTCATTCGCCCGTTTCCAGTCCAGACAGGTCCTGTAAGCAATCCGGTACAGCCAGGTGGAGAATGAGGATTGTCCCCTGAAGGAGGGGAGCGCCTTGTAGGCTTTTATGAAGACTTCCTGGGCCATATCCTTGGCCGACTCAGCTTCTCCCGTAATTTTGATGCATACTCTGTATACCATGCCCTGATAACGGGTTACCAAATGCCCAAAAGCTTGGCTTTGGCCGCTAAGCACAGCTGAAATCCATTCTGCCTCTTCCAAGTAGTTCTCCCCTCCTTCTTCATAACGTTAGACGCCAGGGACTCATATACCCCTGCAATTAATGAATTTTTTTTTAATCCAGGTAACTTCAAACCTTCTATTCTCTATCCTACATCAAGAATATACAGTTGTAGAAGGGATGTTCCCTGAGTTTGTCGAACTAAATTGACACTATGACAAAGAAAAAACTAATTGTGGTAATCGTACTTTTTCTAATGGGAATTACAGGTCTGCGCTTTTTGTGGATCAGCATTCATCCGCTCCCGCTCCCCCTTAAGGCCGTTCACGGTGTACTTGATTTGCGTGATACCCCGTTCTCAGACCACAAAATTTACAGTCTGAGAGGCGAGTGGGAAATCTATCCCGGTACGCTGCTTCCTTCCGGCGGCCGTACCCGTTCCACCCCCTCTGCGGAGACGAGCCCAAGCTATATTCAAGTCCCGGGCAGTTGGAAAGGAGCGATGAAGCAGGAACAGGAAGCTTATAGGTATGCATCCTATCGTCTACGAATTCTGACGAAGCAGCCGGATCAGCGGATTGGAATCATTCTTCCCAAAATAAATTCCTCCTCAGCTCTTTATGTAAACGGAAAAATAGAAGGTCACTCAGGCATCCCTGCTGAATCAGCGCAAGAATACACCGCCCGGGCTGTCCCTTATCCAGTATATTTCAACGCTGTCCAAGGTGAAACTGAACTGGTACTGCAGGTGGCCGACTTTGACACCGACTCAGGTGGGATTCTACGGCCGGTTTTGTTCGGAAATAGTCAGACCATACATAAGGAGCGCTTGCTTACCATCGGAATGGAGCTTGCCGTCTGCATTGTGCTGCTGCTTCATGCCGCTTATGCCGTCATTCTGTACCTGATCATCCCGCGTCATAAGGTATTACTGTATTTCACGCTGATGGTGGTCTTTGCCACATTCAGCATTTTGTCGGATGATGACAGGTTGCTAATGCTCTGGCTGCCAATCAGCAACGGATGGTCACTCAAACTGTTGCGGCTGGCTTTTTTAGGAACGTTTTTTTTCATGCTGCTTCTGGCCAAACAGCTGCTGTTTCCGAATGAGCGCTTTAAGTGGATGCGGGGGTTGGCCATTATTACCTTATTATTTGGAGGTATGCTGATTGCTGTTCCCAGCAGCAGTACTCTCTTTTCGGTACTGAGCCATCAATACGGACATCTGCTACTGTCTTTGGCTGTGGGTATTTTTATCATCATCTATAAGTCCTTCATACGAAATGAGGAAGGGACGATCTTTCTGCTTCTGGCTATAACCAGTATCATCAGCAGCACCATATGGGGATCCATCAAGAACAATAGCACACTTGGACTCAGCTTCTATCCCTTTGATCTGATTTTCGCCTTTTTAGCCTTCGCCACTTTCTGGTTCCGCCGCTTCTTCTGGAATGCGGAGCAGACAGCTAAGCTGGCCGTAAGCCTACAGCGGTCAATCAAGCAAAAGGATGACTTTCTAGCCAATACCTCACATGAGCTGCAAAATCCGCTTCACGGCATTATAAATATTGCTGAAGCAGTACTATCCAGTGACAAGAGCACGCTGCACGAGCAGAATGCCGAGGATCTGAGACTGCTTATTACCGTCGGCCGCCGCATGTCCCTCCTGCTCAACGATCTGCTGGATCTGTCACAGCTTCGAGAGCACAATATCCAATTGAAGCTGGAAAGCCTCCGTATTCAATCTGCGGCTTCCGGAGTGATGGACATGCTGCGCTTTATGACTGGGGATAAACCCCTCGAGCTAAAGATGGATATTCCAGACAACTTTCCTAATGTAATAGGAGATGAGAAAAGAGTTATCCAAATTCTGTTCAATCTTTTGCAAAATGCCGTTAAATATACAGAGAAGGGCACTGTCAGTGTGTATGCGGATATTCACCAGCAAACGGCCCGTATTCATATCATGGACACTGGCATCGGTATGGATCAGGAAACACAGCAAAGAGTGTTTGAGCCTTATGAGCAGGGGGATTCCAGTATGACTGCCATGGGCGGTGGTATCGGTCTTGGACTCAGCATCTGCAAAGAGCTGGTTCAGCTGCACGGCGGAAGCTTGAGTGTAGTCTCAAGCCCACAAGAAGGCTCGGTCTTCACCTTCACTCTCCAGTTGGCCGGTGAGCCGGCAGAGAGCATTCTTAAAAACGATGTCTTCCTTCCTGAGTCTGGAGAAGCACCGCCAGTCCCTTATGCGCTGGTTCGGGATCATAACATAGTTGATTCTGATTCACAATCCAGGTCCAGAGTTCTCGCGGTGGATGATGATCCGGTTAATCTAAAGATACTCACTACTCTTCTCGCCGATGATTACGAAATTATGACCGTTACCAGTGGGCAGGGGGCATTGCTGCTGCTGGATGATGAATCATGGGATCTGGTCATCTCCGACGTAATGATGCCAGGTATGTCCGGGTATGAGCTTACCCGGCGGATCCGTGAGCGTTACTCGGTCACAGAACTGCCGGTTCTGCTTCTTACAGCCCGCAACCAGCCGCAGGATATCTATACCGGATTCGTCTCCGGGGCCAATGACTATGTAAGCAAGCCGGTGAATGCGATGGAATTGCAGATGCGGGTTCGTTTTTTAAACGACTTGAAACAATCCGTCTCCCGGCAGCTCCGTGTGGAGGCCGCTTATCTGCAGGCACAGATTCAGCCGCATTTTCTATTCAACACCTTAAATTCCATTTCCGCGCTGGCCTCCTTTGATTCAGAAAGAATGAGTGATTTAATTGATGCTTTTAGCTCCTACTTGCGGTTAAGCTTTAATTTCCTTAATGCTGAGCCACTAGTGCCGTTAGAACGTGAGCTGGAGCTGGTCAGGGCATATCTGTATATCGAAAAGGAACGTTTTGATAACCGTCTGGAAACCACCTGGTCTATCGCGCCGGATCTTCATTTCATGCTTCCTCCGCTAACGATTCAGCCTCTTGTTGAGAACGCGGTCAGACACGGAATTTTGAACCGCGCCAAAGGCGGCCGGGTAGAAATCTCCGTCAGAAAGCACAGAGAAGGTTATGAAGTCACCATAGCCGATAATGGCATTGGTATCCGTGCAGAGGTTCTGTCCCAACTGCTAACCGGACCTCTGGAACCCGGACGGGGGATCGGACTGCAGAACACTCATAAACGGCTGATGCGAATGTATGGCCGTGGACTAACTATCGAAAGCACAGTTCTTAAGAGCACTATAATCAGCTTCATTATTCCATTCAGCAAGTCGCAGGCTTCTCCGGGAGCAAAGAATATTTATTGAGGTGGTGGAATCAGTTATGATTCAAGCCCTGCTAGTCGATGACGAACGGCTGGCGCTTATGAAATTGCAGCTGATGCTGGAAGAACTGGGCACAGTTACGGTTACCGGTGCTTTTACAGATTCGAACGAAGCCCTAAGTGCAGCACCAAGCCTAGACCCTGATGTAATCTTTCTGGATATTGAAATGCCCGAAATCAACGGTATACAGGCGGCCGAGCTTATGCAGAATCTTTGTCCCGGGGCAAGTATAGTGTTTGTAACCGCCTATAATGATTATGCTGTGGACGCTTTTGAGCTGAATGCCCTTGATTACGTGCTGAAGCCTGTGCGCCGTGACCGTTTGCAAAAGACGTTGCAGCGTCTGGAATCAGCCAAAGCCCAAGTAACGCTGGGGAACCCATCCAAGCTGATGCTCCGTTGTATGCAATCCATTCGCTTTGAGCTCGACGGCCAGCCGTTACAGAGCATCCGCTGGCGCACCTTAAAGGCCCAGGAAGTATTCGCCTATTTGCTCCATAACCGAAACCGCCTGATCAGCAAGGATTATCTGATTGAATGGCTATGGCCTGAATTGGATGTTAAAAAAGCCTCCACCCTTCTCTACACTACGATTTATCAGGTGCGGCAATGCCTGAAGCAGGCGGGAATTGAGCTCCAGATCAACAGTGCCAATGAAGGCTATGTACTCGAAACGGGAGGCTTGCTGATTGATACTGTCGAATGGGAAAAGGGGATTCTAGCACTGCCTGAAGTTAACGAAAAAAATTATACGGAGCATGTGCAACTGTTAGATTTCTATTCCGGCGATTATTTAGGGGATTATGGCTACATATGGGCGGAAAGTGAGCGTCAGCGTCTGCGTGCCATCTGGCTGCAACGAGCTATCGGCCTGGCTGAATTTTTTGTCAGCAGCGGTAAGATTCCTGCAGCTGTTACAACCTATCAGCGCATCGTTCTGCTCCAGCCTTATTTCGAGCAGGCCCATCTGGACCTGATGAAGGTCTATGACAGCATGGGGGATCGTATAGCGGTAGAACAGCAATATAATACGCTGTGCAATCTGCTGAACCGTGAGCTGAACATCGAGCTGCCGCCCCATATCATAGACTGGTACAAGAACTGGAAGCATATTAATCTCAGCATATAACACCTCTTTATTTTTCCATGAATTTATTTTGTTTAGATACAACACCAAAGACACCCGGAAGCTCCGGGTGTCTTTGGTGTAATCCGGCACTAATCTGCCGATTACTACTACCTATTTAGTGCGTGTCTTGAATCTTCTGGCGAGAACAAGCCCCAGTGCAATTAGACCTCCGCCTGTCAGATAAAGCGGTAGCGGACTGCTCTCCCCGGTCTGCGGAAGCTTTCCGGGCAGTGTACCGTCCGGGTTATCGGCTGTATCGGTAACCGTACCCTTCGGTACATCATCGATCGCTACCTCAATAACAACCTCTTCTTCATTCCCTTCTTCATCCGTTACAACAATCGTGAATTCATCTTTTCCAATGTAGCCGGAATCCGGTGTATACGTCCATTTCCCGTCTGGAGTAATCGTAACCGTCCCGTGATCAGGCTCGTCTCTGAGGCTGGGAATGCCGCCCAGCGGGATCTCGCCTTCAATTGGAATATTAACAATTGTAGTTGCCTGTGTGGCTTGCGGGGCAGCAGGAGTGCTGCTAACCGCAGGCTGGCCCGGTGTGGCTGCAGGTGTTGGTGTCGGTGTTGCTGATGCAGGCACAGGTGTAACTGAAGCCGTAGGCGTTGCTGTACTAATGACTACCGGTGTCGCAGAGGCCGAAGGCGTAGGCAGCGAACCCGGCAGTGAGGGTGGTGTTACCGCAGGCGTCGGTGCTGCCGTTGCGGTCGATGTCGGCGTTGCTGTTGCTGCCGGTGGTTCTGTTGCTGCCGGCGGTTCCGTCGCTGCCGGTGGTTCCGTCGCTGCCGGTGGTTCTGTTGCTGCCGGTGGTTCCGTCGCTGCCGGCGTTGCCGTCGCTGTCGACGTTGGTGTTACTGTCGCTGTCGGTGTTGCTGTCGGTGTTGCTGTTGAGGTTGGTGTTACTGTCGGTGTCGGTGTGGTTACCGGCGTTGGTGTTGCTGTCTTATTATCCGTCACCGTCATTGTTGTTTCTGTTGTTGAGTTGAAGATTACAGCAAACTTAGTCGGATTGAGATCATACCCGGCTGGGGCAGTGACTTCCTGAAGCACATAGTTTCCGGGCCAGAGATTTTTGAAGGAAACAGTTCCGCTGGCATCCGTTGTCAGCTGATTAAAGAGTACTTCCGCCGAACCCGATTTACGGTACAATGCAAAGGTAGCTCCGCTCAGCAGCGCCTGATCCGCCGCATCTTTTTTCACAACATTCAATGTCTTGCGGGTTCCTGTCCCCACTCCGTCAGCACTCGATAGAGCCACCGTTATCTCTTTGCTGCTTTGTTTGGTGATAGTGGTCGAATTATTGCCGGTGAGCCGCACACTGTTGGATATTTTATCATTGTTGTTGGCCACAATCAGTGACTCATATTCAAGAATGTAGGCCTTCTCGATATCCGTTTTAAATGTAAGCACGAACTGCTGTTTTCCGGTATTCTCATCCGTACTGATGACCAGATCATAATCTGTTCCTTTCACCAGCGGTGTTGTCACCTTAGTGATATCACCCCCGGCATTAACAGTTGTCGGGTACAGCTTAAATGAATCGGATAGCAGAATCTGATTGTCACTTGGATCATCTGTCACTTTTGCATCTTCAATGAAAGACTGGCTGTTGTTGATATGAATAGTCCACTTTATTCTGGTGTTGCTCTGTACTCCACTCTTAGTCACGAATTCTCCAGCTCTAGGAATCGTCAGCGAAGCGGTCAAATCCTTGGATTCAGGGGTCATGCCGCTGTACAGATTGGCGGTATTGACAAGGGTCGGTGACTCAACGAGCTGCCCCAGCAGGTTTGTTTTGAAAATGATGTAGTAAGCTGAATTAATATTATGCTTAAAATCCACCTGCAGCAGCTTACTGCTCTCTGTATAGGTCACGGTGTAATCTGTGCCCAGCGTAAGCTTTGTGCCTTGGGAGGGGGAGCCGTTTTTGGCAACAGTCAGATTGTAGACCTCCACAGAGCCTGGCACATACTGCTGATTGCTCTGCAGCACATCCGTTACTTTGGCATCAGCCAGTGGTTGACGGTTGTAGTTAACGCCTAAGGTCCAAGTGATCTCCTTATTCACCGCGTTGTAATCGCCGCTCTTGAAGCCGTTCGCTTTTTCCGAAGTATTCGGATCGAAGGCTGCAGTGACCGTCTTAGTCTTCACAGTTGCAGTACCTGGATCTTTCCAGTTCACTGTAGCCTTGTTCTCGAACTTGGCTGCTGTGCTCAACCAGTTGTAGCTAAGCCAGTTGTTATCAAAATACGTATCATAAGTAATGGTATACGGCCCTGTAATCTGTGAGCTGAATACCACATCAAAGCCGGCAGTTTCATCCAGATTTTGAATAGCAAAGCCTGTGTTTACCGTAGCGGAACCTTTCTTGACTACAATCGAGCCAGGCACTATTTTCAGTCCTTTGTACGTAAATACATCCTTAACCACCACTTCATTCATCGGATAGCTGTCGGCATTTAAGGTTACTGACCATGAGACGGTTTTGGTAAGGTAGTTGTAATCCGCTACTTTTTTGCTGATGATTACCTGACCGATGTCCCGTGTACCTGTTACGGTTGTGGCTCCGGAAGTAGCCGAATTCGTGATTGTCGCATTGTCTTCCACACGGTTAACAGCTTTAGTCTGATATTTAATTTTGTAAGCGCCGCTGATATCGCTGGTAAATGCAAGCTCGAAGCCGTTTTGCCCGCTGACCGGGACCGAAGGCACATTCACTGTATAATTTGTAGCTTCTGTTGTTCCTACCGTGCCGCTGGAGCTGGTCAGGAAATTAACCGGGAACACTTGCAGGGAGCCGGGTACCAGCTCTTGTGTGTTGTTGAAATAATCCTTCAGTACAGCATCTGCCTGGGCAAGCTGCAGCTCATTGTAGTTGTAATCAATCTCCCAGTATGTTACCTGGGTCGCTGAATTATAACTGGTGGACGTCTTCTTTAAAAAGTTGCCCTGCGGTACGTTCACTGTTGCAGATGCTGTAACTGCCGTCTGGTTGGAACCGCTAAAGGCTGCACTATTGGTAAAGCTAGTTTTGTCTCCATCCGTTATGTCCGTAGTAAATTGGATACGGTATGCCCCCGTAATCGGTGAATCATTAAAAGCAACATTCAACTTACCGGCAGGTGTCGTTACAGCATATCGTGAGTCATCAAGCTCCGCTCCCTGCGTTACAGAACCATCCAGCTTTACATTAAGGTTATATACCTTAACGTCCAGCGGATTCACCAGCACCAGGCCGGCAGGAATTATATCGGTAAGCGTTGCCCCGTAGACATTTGACAGCACTTTATTCACGTCTACTGTCCAAATAATCTGTTTAGCGTTCAGGTTATCTTTGTTGGAGCCGGTTGGAACTCCGTTCTTGGCAATGGTAGAGGTGACCTCAGGAACAAACGTAAGCGTCACCGTCTGATTGCCTCCGTCGATCGGGAACACAATTTGCTGGACGGTTGTTTCCGTAAATTTGGTTTTATCGAACTTCGTATTGATAGTAAAAGACCCGTGCACACCGAAATAGCTCTCAATATCATCATTAAAGGTCATAACAACTTTATTCGGACTTCCCTTCTGGACATCAAAATGACCCAGCGGAACGCCGTCGAATATCAGAGGGGTTCCATTTATGTCACTTGCAAGCACAAACTTGTCAGGCAACTCAAAGCTGTATGTATCCCCACCCTTATAGGTTGAATCCGGAAGCTCCCAATTATAGGTAAGCTTCACTTCAGCTCCCTGCTTATATACAACGTCTGTTACAGGGATGCCGTTATCATACACGGCCATGGTTACACTGGTGATGATATTGTCGGATATTTCTGCAGCATTGACCTTGGTGCTGAAACCGTAGCTGGAAGCCCCTTGTATGAAAATGAGAAGTAAGCTAAGTATGACCGCCATTCTTTTTTTATCCATTTCCAGTTGTCTCCTTTTTCTCCGAATAATCTATCAGGCTTAACTGTAATCTTCGCGCATGAACAATTTCTGAACAGCCTATGTATAATTGGCTAGATTTCTTGTTTTTTTCACAAAAAAGTCAAAATCTCAAGGGATATTATGATAGTTAACTTTCTTTATGGTAACTAAAGTCACTGATAAGACAGGGGAAACCGTTGATGAACCAATAACGAAGATGCACAAATCTATAAATAATTTCAAATACTATGCACAAAAAAAGCCACCCCTTCAGCAGAGGGGACTCCTCTGAAGGGATGGCTTCACTAAATTTAGTTATGCAGAAAATTATACGGGTTTACAACTGCGCATGATCACGCCGTGTATACGTCTTACGTTTCTCCAGCAGCTTGTTGAGGGCATCCAGATACGCGCGGGCACTGGCTTCAAGAATATCAGTACTTAGTCCGCGTCCCTGTGCGGCAATTTCACCCTGCGACAGCACAACATGAACTTCCCCCTGCGCGTCCTTGCCTCTGCTGACGGCTTTAATGGAATAATCACCCAGTGTAACTTCCTCACCGGTAGCCTGGTCAATGGCATTATAAATTGCGTCTACAGAACCGTTGCCTTCAGCCGTTGCGACAATCGGTTCGGCTTCCTGACCTTTGATGACAACTTTTGCCGTAGGAACAGCTTCATTGCCGTAAGTTACATAAATAGTCTGCAGGCTGAAAATCTCCGGTGTATCCCCCAGCTTTTCCTCCAGCAGTGCCAGGATATCCTCGTCGGAAACCTCTTTCTTCTTATCCGCCAGATCCTTGAACTTCGCAAAGGCGGTGTTCAATGCTTCTTCCGGCACATCGTAGCCCAGATCGCTAAGCTTATCACGGAAAGCATGACGGCCGGAATGCTTGCCCAGCACCAGCTTGCTCTCTTTCAGCCCGATGGTTTCCGGTGTCATGATTTCGTAGGTTGTCTTCTCCTTAAGCATTCCATCCTGATGGATACCTGACTCATGCGCAAAGGCATTGGCTCCAACAATAGCTTTGTTGCCCGGCACAGCCATCCCCGTCAGCTTACTGACCAAACGGCTGGTACGGGAGATTTCCGACAGGACAAGCGAAGTCTTGGCACCAAAAAATTCGCTGCGTGTCTCCAGCGCCAGAGCCACTTCTTCAATCGCCGTGTTGCCGGCGCGCTCCCCGATGCCGTTGATGGTACCCTCAATCTGATCCGCACCGTTCTGGATTGCGGCCAGTGTATTGGCAGTAGCCATGCCCAGGTCATTATGACAATGGGCACTAAGCTGAACCTTCTCAATATCCGGCACGGTGTCCTTCAGGAATTTGAAAATCGCCCCATATTCTGAAGGATTCAGGTAGCCCACCGTATCAGGAATGTTCACCACATTCGCTCCTTCGCGAACGGCCATGGCTACCATTTCAGCCATGAAATCACGTTCGGTACGTCCTGCATCCTCCAAAGAAAATTCCAGCTTGGAGAAATATTTCTTCGCATAACGGATTGCCGATTGTGCGGTTTCGAGCACCTGGGCTTTATCCATCCGAAGCTTATGCTGCCGGTGAATCGGTGAGGTAGCCAGGAAAATATGAATACAAGGGTCTTGTGCTCCCTGCAGTGCTTCTCTTACCGCGTCAATATCAGACTCTCTGGAGCGTGACAATCCGATCAGTGTAACATTCTTCACCGCCCGGGCTACCGCGTTTACCGCTGCCAAATCACCCGGTGATGCTGCGGGGAACCCCGCTTCCATCCGGTCAATTCCAAGCTTCTCTAACTGGTAGGCGATTTCCACCTTCTCACGCGTATTCAGGTTCACACCCGGCGACTGCTCTCCGTCACGCAGTGTCGTGTCGAACACATAGATTTTCCGCAAGCTGAGCACCTCCTGAAGATTGTGCTAAAACCCTCAAATGCGGCCCGCAAAAAATACGGCCGCATCTGAGGACTACACTATTGTTGATTTTACTAAATTAAGTATATGAGCCTATTTCTTAATCCAGTGCATCATTTCACGCAGCTGGCTGCCGACAACTTCAACCGGATGAGCAGCTTCATTGCGGCGGGTCGCAGTCAGGAAGGCACGGCCGGACTGGTTCTCAAGGATAAAGTCGCGGGCAAACTTACCTTGTTGAATATCTGTCAGAACAGCTTTCATTGCTTTTTTGGTTTCATCTGTAACAATGCGTGGTCCAGTTACATAATCACCGTATTCGGCAGTGTTGGAGATGGAATCGCGCATAGTGGCAAGTCCTCCTTCATACACCAGGTCAACGATCAGCTTCAGCTCATGCAGACACTCGAAGTAAGCCATTTCAGGAGCATATCCTGCTTCTGTCAGAGTTTCGAAACCAGCTTTGATCAGTGCGGATACACCGCCGCAGAGCACTGCCTGCTCACCGAACAGGTCTGTTTCGGTTTCTTCACGGAAGGAAGTTTCGATAACTCCTGCACGAGTACAGCCAATACCTTTGGCATAGGCAAGTCCGATTGCTTTGGCATTTCCGGTTGCATCCTGTTCGATGGCAATCAATCCTGGAACCCCGAAGCCTTCAACATACGTACGGCGAACCATGTGACCCGGGGATTTAGGTGCTACCAGCAGCACGTCTGCATCCTTAGGTGCAACGATTTGGCCGAAATGCACGTTAAAGCCGTGGGAGAACATCAATGCCGCGCCGTTTTTGAGGTTTGGCTCAATTTCATTTTTATATACGGATGCCTGTGTTTCGTCCGGCATCAGAATTTGTACTACATCTGCACGGGATACTGCTTCTGCTACTGGCAATACTTCAAATCCGTCGTTCTTGGCGGTTTCGAAAGATTTACCTTCACGCAGGCCGATGACAACCTGAAGACCACTGTCGCGCAGGTTCTGCGCTTGGGCATGCCCTTGGCTGCCGTACCCGATTACTGCAATTGTCTTCCCTTTTAAAACGCTGAGTTCTGCATCCTGTTCATAGTACGTTGTCACTGCCATTGTCAATATCCTCCTTTAAATTGGGACCCATCGTAAAGAGCGGGTACTTCAAGAGCACAATCGACCTGGATTTCGGCTTCGGGTACTCCTCAAGTTCCCGCTCTTTCGCGGGAAGTTCATTATGATCTTATCAAATTAATGCAAACAAGCAGTAATTCGTTAAAGCCGTAAATTATACCGACTAGGCATTCCCGCGGATCATGGCGGTTACTCCTGTACGTGAGAGTTCCTTAATACCGTAAGGCTTCATCAGTTCAATCATTGCATCAATCTTCTGCGTATCACCAACGACCTGAACGAGCAGGCTTGTTGCTCCAATATCAACAACAGATGCGCGGAAGGTTTCAACTACACCCATAATTTCCGGACGCTCAGACGGTTCAGCTTTAACTTTAATCAGTGCCAGCTCCCGGGCAACCATCGGCTTAGAGCCAAGATCCACGACCTTAATCACATCAATCAGCTTATAAAGCTGCTTCTCAATCTGCTCTAACGTATGCTGGTCGCCGAGTGTAACAATGACCATCCGGGACAGCCCAATCTCTTCAGACTGTCCAACGGTAATACTCTCAATATTAAAGCCCCGGCGTCCGAACAATCCAGACACCCGCTGGAGCACACCCGGCTGGTCATTCACAAGCACAGAAATCGTGTGTTTCATCACTGTCATTCATCCCCCATCAGCATTTGATCAATGGTTGACCCTTGAGTTACCATCGGGTAGACATTTTCGTCTTTGGGAACAACGAATTCTACCAGAACGGGTCCCGGCGTTTCCAGTGCTTCCTTCCACGCTGCGCCTGCTTCTTCTTTATTCGTTGCCCGCAGTCCTTTAAAACCATACGCTTCAGCCAGCTTTACGAAATCCGGGCTGCCGGCAAGATCAGTATAGCTGTAACGTTTCTCATAAATGAGATTCTGCCACTGCCGTACCATACCCAGAACCTGATTGTTAATAACTACAATCTTGACCGGTATATTATTGATTGCACAAATGGCCAGTTCCTGGGAACACATCTGCATGCCGCCGTCTCCGTTAATGGATACTACCAGACGTTCCGGACGCGCCATTTGCGCTCCGATGGCTGACGGGAAGCCGAAGCCCATTGTTCCAAGACCGCCGGAAGTAATCCATGAGCGCGGATGGTTGAATTTGTAGTACTGTGCTGCCCACATCTGATGCTGTCCTACATCTGTAGTTACGATCGCCTCGCCTTTTGTGGTGTCAT
>CAKMKL010000286.1 GCA_927443375.1 uncultured Paenibacillus sp.
CTCCAGAGAATATTTGGACTTCCGGCCGCTGTTGTCTGCAGATTTCTTGATTTATACCGTTTTATCGGTTGAAATCCGCAGACAAAGGCGGACACTATCGCTCCTACAGTTCCAAAATTCCCTTCCGCCACTTTTCCAAAATGCTTATTTTCAAGTTCAATCTATATAGTAGAATTTCTAAGCCAACAAAGCATTGAAGGAGTTAAGCCCGTTGTTGGGCTTCTCTCCTCTTCATTTATACTCATTTGCAATAACCTCTCCCGAAACGAAATATCGAAATTCTCTGTAGTCACGGCTAATCCCCAAATAGAGAAATCATAAGTTCAATCTGGATAGCATTATTTTCTACGGTTTAATACTAGCTTTAACTGCATACCACTTTCCGGATCTTAATCTTACGCTTAAGTTGACGGGTTCTCTAAATGCCAGCTTATCCGTTACATATGCTTGAGTGACATACACTTTGGATACGAAGAAGAAATGCAAAGGAAGTACAAAACCGATATCATGTGAGCTTCTTTCATATATAAATAAATAGAAGAACAATTGAAAGGACTAACTTTCCGGGGATCTTCATTCGTCATTCCTCCCCCGCGTTACTGTAACGTTTAACAAACGGGTTTTTGTAATCATGCCTGCACTTTCCAGCGTTGATTTTGACGCCTCATTATAATACCAGCATCCGCAAACCGGCTTTAATCCGTGGTCATAGCACCATTGTTTTAATTTTAGAATAATGTTTCTCCCAATCCCCTGCTTGCGGTACGCCTCATTCGTATACATGCCTATACTCGCCAGTCCATTAAGCATTTTACTCTGTTCAAGAACTCCAATTCCCAGCAGGACAGAGCCCCGGTAGTATGAGAAAAGCTCTCCGTTCGCAATCCTTCTCTCATAATGATCAACAAAATCCCCGCATATCTGCTGTATAGGTTCAAGATCATCCAATGTTGCCGGAACGAAACGATCATTTTGCAGTGAATCATGCTCCGGAGTATTTACGTGACTGTCTTGAAAGAAATAGGCTTGTTTGGTGATGGGATAGTCTCTATCTATGGCTAAGCTTACAAACAGCTCATCACAGGTCGGTACGAATAGAGACTTCACGGCATGCTTCTCAATCACCTGACTAAAGAGCACTTGAGCCTGCTTTAGATACATTGGCTGGATGTAAAATTGGGTAAGCAGCTGATTCTGATGAATCGCATAATAACCGGCTTCATTGAATTCGTCGAAGATCACATAAAACGTTGAGGCTAGAATATGTTCCTCCAGGAAGGAATCTAATGGCGAGGACAAGGTGTGAATATAATCCTGAATGAGATGCTGCACCTCGTTAATTTGGCATTGTTTAAAAAGCAATCGTATCATCCTCCCGTAATATAGATGAACATGTATTAATCATAGCATAAAAAATGGAATCTTATCCCAATAGAGTATTATTAAGATTACTGTTATTCTGTCGAGTCATATTCTCACCGAAGTCGAGCAGGTTGCCGATCAGATTGGAATTATTGCCGGCGGAGTTCTAGGGTATCAGGGAGCCGTTCCTCACGGAGGCAGCTTAACCCTAGACAATGTGTCCCCCTCCGGCGGAGGCAAAGTAACGATTAGTATTTCTGTTCCGAAGGGGCTATGGCTGTGATGCAAATGAGTCCGTCACGATCCGCCGCTTCATAGCGGCTTGCCCCCTGTTTCTTTCCCTAATTGTGCTGTGCTCCGAAATAATTGCGGTAAGGCTCAAACTCCGCTAACACCGCGTCTACCTTGCGCATACGTTCCTCCAGCGTCCCCCTCAGCGTTATATAGGGAATCCGCCGCTCCTGCAAATCTGCCAGTATCTGCTTGTGAAAAACATGCCGCTTCTGATCCCCGCTGCGGTCCCATGTATCGTCGTAAGGAATATCGTCGTCGCACAGGAAAAACAAATCATACCGCTGCGCGTTCTCCAGGGTGAGCCGGGTTAGCAGCTCCGGAGCCCGCCCGTGGTAATCCAAGGCATACATAAAAGTAGTAATCGCATTGGTATCTACAAAAAGATACCGGTTTGCCTCCAGGAGTGCATGCTCTTCCCGCTTCATATGACCCACGGCAATTTCATCAAAAGCCACAAGGCTGATCCGCCGGTCCACCTGATGCTCAGTCCAATACTCCCGCCCGTACTCACTGGCAAAAGTAGTCTGGTACCGCCGCGCCAACGCTTCGGTGATCGTGGACTTGCCGGTTGACATGGCTCCCACAAAAACCACTTTCGTGATTAAATCCCGGTACACAAGATCATTGACATATTTCCGGTACTTATAAGGATCGGAACGAACCGTTGTGGCGGATACCGGTACTTTTAGACGCGCTTCATCCACCCGCCGGTCAGCCGCACCTAAAGCAGTGCTCATATGCCCGCCATAGAACTCACTCGAATAGAAATGGGTCACCTGCTGTCCCTGAAGCAACCCCAGAATATACTGTTCTTCCCGGATCTCATGCTCCCTGTCATCGGAGTACCCGTCCGGGCCATCCCACGCTTCAATTACCCTAACCTGCGGGTAGAGCCTGCGGATCCAGTTCGCCCGGATATGCAGCGGAATGCTGGTAACCGTGGTCTCGTAAATCACTACGATTAATTCGTCGACTTCCTGCAGCGCCGTCTCGATCATATACTGATGCCCTTTATGCAGCGGGGCGAATTTTCCAAGGGTTAATCCAATAGTTTTCATAGAAGTGCCTCCTTAGCGCCTTTATTCCAGTTATAGTAGCCGTATGCCGCGTTAATCAGATAGGCGCTCCACATGACGATCATCAGCAGGCCCTCACCGCTGCCTTCCAGCGTCCGGATGACCCACAGCAGCACCGTAAACATATTCAGCACAATATAGACCAGCCATTGCTCCTTGAATCTTCTGACCATCAAAATCGTAGCCACGACAGACAACACGGTAGTTACGGCATCAATGTAAGGCGAATTCTGTCCCGGAATGAACGACAGACCAAATCCCAGTATCAGCGAACCTGCAACACAGACCGCGAGGGTGAGCAGCATTCCTGAATGCTTCATCTGGCGCATGGACAGCTTGCCGCTCTGGAAATTCTTTTTCCACATGTAAAAGCCAATGACGTTCATCGGGACAAAAAACAGCAAATTCAGCATGACTTCTCCAAATAACCCGTTGATATAAGCCAAATAGGCGTAGCCGAAGGTATTATACATGCCAAAAGCATAACTCGTCAGCTTTCCCTTCGCCGTGAGTACCACGCATAGCACCCCGGTGATAAAAACCGTGAACCCGAACAATGAATCCTTGGATAAGAATGTAAAAATGACAGCCACCAAAGTAAACAAAACCAGCCAGACAACTTCGAACATTTTCCACCCGCCCAGAACCTTCTTCACCTTGCATCCCCTCCGCTTTCTCCGCTTAATCTTGTTGATAATTACTTATTAACTTATTGATAATTACAACTTGTTAATATCAAAATAGCAGATGATCCGGCAGGATGCAAGTGAAATTTTCTTCCGACAAAACAAAACGGCCTCAGCCCATAGAACTCGGACCGAGACCGGTTAAGGTATGATTATCATTCATGAAAACCCATTGCAGCACGGATATCCATAACAGCTGTCTTCAAGTTTGGCTATTTAACCATTCTTTTTGTAAAATGCTCATTTCCCACAGATTCCAGAATTCATTATCCACTTTGCGCGCTTCCCGGAGTAAACCTTCTTTTACAAACCCAGCTTTCTCATAACAGGCAATTGCAGCATGGTTAAAATCAAATACACCGAGGCTGACCCTGTGTAATTTCAATTGTCCGAATGCGATATCCAGAACCTTTTGTACCATCAGCTGCCCTATGCCAAGTCCCTGCAGGTTTCTATTCCCGACAATGACCTTACCGATTCTTCCCGAATGATTGGATGGATCCATCGTTAAATTGATATGCCCAATAACCTCATTGTTATCTTTATATACCACCCTATAAATTAGCGCATTACTGCAAATATAAGTCTCTAATTGTTGTTCCGTTAAAGGGTAGCTAAACGTCTTCCCTCCCCAAACCACCATAAACTCCGGCGAATCAATCCAGGCCATTAATTGCTTGAAATCGCTACGTTCGAACGGCTCCAGTCTGATCACAGGCGATCCCGCCTTTCTCAATGGTATTGACCCGAGATATGCTCATTCGTATCCCGCAGCATTTTGGCAAGCACTACGATCTGTCCGGCATGATATCCGTAGTGAGCTGATACCTGAACAATCAGACGGCCAATTACTCTTGTATCATAGGTTTCGCCGGCTTGGGCAGCCTCCCGGTACATGCGGTTCCAGTCTTCCTGGCTGTAGTGAATGATGACCTCCCTGGACAAATCGTCGTTCGACAGAGCCGACAGCACTTCCTCCGATTGTGACCGCGTGTCGCGGAGAAGGCTGATCAGCCCGTCTTTGGATAAGCCTCCGTCCGTTGTGAATTCGCGGGAACGCTCCCGGATAAATGGCCTGTTTCCGATGGCGCTGACAAAATTCTGATATTCATTACCTGCCAGATGCAGACAAAGATTACCGATGCTGTTCATGGATTCCTTCGTTCTTGTCCAAACCAGCTCATTGTTCAATAGATTCAAGCTCTTCTCAATCCGGTCAAGCTGCTTATTCATATCTTCCATAACGTATTGGATCAGTGCAATCAAACCAATCCCTCCCTTAATATGGTTAAATACATCATAATGAGATTTCCACAAGGCGTAAATTGAAAATTTGCTGTCCTTATATTCCTCCCACGTAACCGACCACCCGTAAGAGCTAAGGTTAAACTATTTATTGAACCTAGCAACTACCGACTTCGCATGCTCTCCGAGGTTGCCAGAAATATAGTGGTGCTTATATACTGCACCTTCGAATATTCGTGAGACCGCTTATCCTCTGTGCATCTACTCCGATTACCCGCAGGCTCAGACAGTTTCGGGATCCGGGATCAACGGGATTTTTCCCGTTAATTACGTGGAAACCAGCAGATCCGGCGGGATCAACGGGATTTTTCCCGTTAATTCCAGGGAAATCAGCAGATCCGGCGGGATCAACGGGATTTTTCCCGTTAATTCCAGGGAAATCAGCAGATCCGGCAGGATCAACGGGATTTTTCCCGTTAATTCCAGGGAAACCAGCAGATCCGACAGGATCAACGGGATTTTGCTGTTAGTATAAATAGTGGACACTCGTTAAGAGAATGAGAGAAAATACAATT
>CAKMKL010000287.1 GCA_927443375.1 uncultured Paenibacillus sp.
TGCCTGGGCGGCAATTTCCTGCACTTTATCAATCGCGCCATTCGTGCCGTCAACAATATCCTTGCGCAGTTCTTTTCCCGGCTTGGGTGCCAGCAGCAGCGCCGTCACTGAACCCACTACGCTACCGGCCAGAATTCCCCACAGCAAGCTTTTGCTATCCTTTTTCATCATCCATCTCTCCTTTGGATTCAAAGTGCCTCTGCCCGGCCATCCGGGCTATCGCCTAGTTCTGCTATATCATAAGCGCAGAGAGTTTGTCCTGTGATTATTTCAGGAAGTTTTTTCAGATGGATTGTCCTGCCGGTTTGTCGGGTTAGGAGTGATGGCATAACGGCAGCATTGTCCGCCTTCCGCCATACATTCCGTACGTGTCACCTTAGCCCCGAGCAGCTCCTCGAAAAGACTCTGTTCGCATTGGCAGGCTTTGCGGTATTGGGTAGCAACCTGGCGGATGGGGCAGTTATATTCCCGCATCACATATGAGCCGTCTTCCCCCTTGCTCCATTCCGCCATATATCCCCCGGAGTTCTGGATCGAGGACAGCTCCGCTACCCTCTCCTCCAGATTACGGTTCTCCATCATCGGGGTATACTGGGCAAGCATCCGCCTCCGCCGGCCTTCAAACAACACATTCACAGCCTCAAGGCCGCTGGTGTGATCGAGCTCCCGCAGCAGCTCCAGGGCCAGATTGTGATACGTTTTGGGAAAATGCTCTTCTGCCCGCTCGGTCAGCGAATATACATGCAAGGGCCTGCCCATCGCCTGGCGTACTACCTTGGTTTTGGCCAGCGACTCCTGCTCCAGCTGCAGCACATGACGCCGTACGCCCATCTCGGTAATCCCGAGCTCTTCCGCCAGCGCGCCGATGGTCAGCGGCCCTTTCATTTTGAGCAGCGTCATTATATTGCGTCTTGTCGATCCGCTCTCCTGACCCTTCTTCATGTTCTGGAACCTCCCCTCTTTACGGCTGCCGTCCGTGTAATGCCCTCCGGTCTGCCTGGTTACCCTCTTTTCAAACCGGCAGCTCTGCTCCCAGCTCCTGATCCAGATACCGGTGCACCTCTGCGGCAAAACGCTCCAGAACGCCTGGAAGCACCTTCGTTAACGGATGCAGCTCGCTGCGATCCCAGGAATAATAATCCTGCACAAGCGGCTTACGGAGCGCTACCAGGCTAATGAGCACATCGTAGATCCCGCTGTCTCCAAGCACCTTCTCCTCATGGATAATCGAGATGATATCTTCATAGCTGCCGGCATCACGCATAATGAATCCGTCGATCAGACAGCTCCCCACGTCGGTAACGACCTCTATCGCCAGATGCAGGCAGCGTTCCTGCACCAGACCCATGACAATGCTTCCATCCCAGGAATCCGCAGCGCCCCGCAGACCGGTCCCGATATCAGGAATCTGCCCCAGTATATTTTCAATTTGCTTCCGGTTAACATAGTACACAGCTGACCCTCCAAGTCTGGTGGTGTAAATGAACTACAACAATTAAGAATTTATTTGCCGCGCTTGCCGCGGCGTTTCAGCCAGAACAGCATGGTGAAGCAGGCGGCCAGAAAGACGATCAGGTAGGTTAACGCTTCCATCGGATACTCAAGCTCACGCATGTACATCACCGCTTCCGGAATAGAATGGGAACTCCTGCCGCTCCCGGCAGCCTTAAATTTCGTAGTCTACGGCGTAGGACACTTCCTTGACCTCGTTGATATGCGCTATTACTTCCTTATGGGCGGGGTGCACCTGATATGCCTGCAAATCCTCCAGTGAGGCAACCTCAGTTACCAGCGCAATGTCAAAAGAACGCTCCGAACGAACGACATCGGTACCAACCTCGATGGAAATCAGCTGAGGGATCTTCCCTTCCATATTCTGCAGAACTGCTACTGTAGCAGCGATACTTTCCGGTGACGAGTCTTTTAATTTGAAAAATACGATATGCTTAATCATCTATTTCGCTCCCTGCCCTGGATATTGTAATTTGTTTAGTAAAAATATATCATAACGGCAAGACTTCTGAAAGAAACTTAAACCTCATGTCAGCAATTACAGCATTAACCATTGCAGCGTACCCGAAAGTATAGTAGTATAACGTTAAAAATTCTTAGGCATACTTCCTCCGAATTTTTAACGTTATACTACAATACTTTCGGGTACGCTGCAATGGTTAATGCTGTAATTGCTGACATGAGGTTTAAGTTTCT
>CAKMKL010000288.1 GCA_927443375.1 uncultured Paenibacillus sp.
GGACTTCACCCCAACTTGGAGAAGTTTTTTGGTAACGACACCAAAACACTCAAGAGGAGGAAGTCCCCTTTGTATATTCTCCAAGAAAGTCTATTTTCCTTTGAGGAGCTTCAAAAAATCGATTCGAAAGAGCGATTGCCCCTCTTTTTCAGCGCACTGGACCTGCGACCTTACGCGAGAGAATTGAGAAATCCCTCACCCCGAGGAGCAGATGGACACTGTCGTCAAGGCATTCTGCGTGCCTTACTTGCGGCTCCCCTGGAAAACATCGACACCTTCACCGTCCTACAACGCAGACTGGAGTTTGACCTCCGTTTCCGTTACCAATGCGGGCTTCGGCTGGATCGCCCTGCCCCTTCGATTTCCACATTAAGCCGAGTTTTTGCCGAGTTGACTCACAAAGGCCTTGCCCAGCAGTTATTTGAGGATCTTGTGGCTCAGTGCCAAGAAGTTGGGATCATCGAAGGAACACATGTCGCCATCGACAGCGCGGCCATTCACGCCTACGAAAAAAAAGAGCCTAAGCGAAAAAGCGAACTCACCGGCAATGCCAACTGGGGAGTCAAACTTGATACGTTTGGCAACAAAGTCAAGTGGTTTGGTTACAAGCTGCATCTGGCGGTTGATGCCAAGAGCGAACTTCCAATGGCGCTCAAGGTGACACCCGCCCACGTGAACGACGGAGACGAAGGGCCTGTGCTCATGACGCTTGCCGCTGCGAAATCCAACGCGAAATTCTTCATGCTGGATGCGGGCTATGACCAAATGAAAAACTATGAGGCGGCTCGCAGCGTCAAGGCTCAAGCGATTATTCCCATGAATCCGCGGAACGAAAAGGAACCTCCTGCAGGCATGACAAGCAAAGGGACACCTTGCTGTTCGATGGGGTTTCCGATGACGTATTGGGGACAGGAAAAGGAACATTTGAAGTTTCGTTATCCACACGCTACGGGGAAAGTGGATTGTCCTTTAGGCATGACGGCCTGTTCGTCATCCAATTACGGAATGGTGGTTAAAATCAACAGTCAAACGGACCTCCGACGCTATGCGTTACCATATCGGGAAAGCCGAGGGTGGAAGGAACTTTACAATAAACGAACCAGTGTGGAGCGCTGCAATTCTCGAATGAAGACCTATTTAACCGCTGACCAGCTCCATGTTTGGGGGATTCAAAAAGTGATGACCCACCAATATTTGAATGCGATTGTGTTACTTGCCTCTGCTCTGGCCATCGCGAAGCAACGCGTCCAAAACACAGCTTAAAATGTAAATTCATTGAAATTCTGCCCGTCTGTCTATTTATCGCTCCGCTCTCACAACAAGCAGAATCTACTGAGGCCTAATTATGACTTTGAATCAAAATATGAATTATGCAAAATCCTCAAGTATGAAGGGATTGATCATATATGAAAGGCCATGTATACCTCAGAGGAAAAACATATACTTATGTATTCGATTTGCCTGCAGATCCACTCTCAGGTGAAAGAAGCCAAAAATCAAAAGGTGGATTTAAAACCGAAAAAGAAGCATGGAGTGCTTGTAGGAAAGCAATGTCTGATGCAGAAAAAGGATTGGACCTGAAGCAGTCAAAGATTACTCTGGCAGAATATCTGATGGAATACTTAGAAACGCATGCTAAGCCTAACTTCAAACCAACCTCATATGACACGGAGAAAACCATTATTGAAGCCCGAATTATCCCAGCACTCGGAAAGATAAAGCTGCAGAGTCTTACCCCGCGGACGATAAAGAGCTTCTATGCTGAGCTCCGGACAAAGTATTCCAAGGATTACGTGAAGAATATTCACGGTGTGCTGAAACGAGCACTACGCCTTGCCTACACAGAGTCAGGAATTGTTGGCCGAAGATATTATGAGTAAGGTTTCTATGCGGAGTAAAGTTAATGCAAATGAGCAAAAAGAAATGCAGTTCTGGACCATAGAAGAGTTTACTCATTTTCTGGAATCATCAAAACATCATGTACATTACATTGTCTTTTCACTGGCGGTCTATACTGGAATGCGACGCGGGGAAGTATTGGGTCTACGGTGGAAGGACATAGACTTTGAAATGAAAGAGCTGAAGGTCATCCAGACTGCTAATTGGACACGCGAAGGCCTTGTTATTCAAAGGCCAAAAACAAATGATTCTATTCGTCGCGTCAAGTTATTTCAACGGATCATTGATGACCTCCAGGAAAGGTATCAGCAGATTCAAAAATACAAGACTGAATATGGTGAAGCTTACGAAGATAATGACTTGGTCTGCTGCTACCCTTCTGGTGGATACATTAAGCCGAAAAGAATTACTGAAGGTATGGATGTCCTGGTCCGTCATGCAGGAGTAAAGAAAATTCGTTTCCACGATCTACGGCACTCTCATGCTTCCTTTCTTCTCAGAATAGGAATTAACCCAAAGGTTGCTGCTGAACGTCTCGGCATGACTCCTGCAATGTTTAACGAACGTTATTCTCACTTGCTGCCTACAATGCAGGAGGAAGCCGTTGACAAAATTGAAGCTGAATTAAATAAATATGCTGAAAAGCTACTTTAACCTGTGGATAAATAGTTCTCGTTAGCAAATTCGTTAGCAAGTCGCTTTTTCCGGTCTGAATTTACCCCTTCTCAAAAACAGAGACGACCTCAAACAAAGTAGGGTAAGACGAGGGATTACTCCCTCGGACTCCCCGTCAAACCGTGCATGCGGATTTCCCGCACACGGCTTTCCTTCGTCAGTTCCCCATCTTCAGGAGTGAGTTTTCTTCATCCG
>CAKMKL010000289.1 GCA_927443375.1 uncultured Paenibacillus sp.
GATTTCAATATTATAAGCAGAACCGGGTACAGACATTCTCCATCAGTGAGCCCCGGAAAATGAGGGCGATGGTTGAAGGCCGGGAAAACTATGGCGTCTATATCAACCTGGATAATTTCCCCGGAAATTATTGTGACTGTCCGGTGGACGGCCCCTGCAAGCATATGGCGGCGGTACTCATGTATTATGCTGATGCGCAAAAGCGGTCCGTGGCCTCCCTGGCCAATGCCAAGGCGGTCGTCAGCCGCCCCAAAGCAGCTGCTGCCAGCACCGCGGTTCCGGCAGGGACCGGGAGCCACAGCGCCTTGGTGAAGAAGCTCGGCACACTCATTCCCGGTGGGACGGTGGCCCAGTGGCGCGAATATCTTCAGCTGCTCACCTCTCCGCTCGCCCATACAGTGCGGAACCCCCAGTATGCCGACAGGGCACTGGCCGCCATTGCCGAGGCGAAGCCGCAGCTCTCCCCTGCTGCCGGTATGCTGTTCAAGCTGCATGCGCATCTCTTCATCCTGGAGAATCTGCTGAGGCCTAGCCTGCCTGCAGCGGCATCCCCTGTCCTGGGCTATTCGCTCGGCTATTATACTGCCGTTGCCGTCTCTGAGCTGCAGGCCGCTATAACCCGCCTGATGAATACTCCGCTGCCGCTGGCGGAGGAACCCGGAGAGTGGCAGCGGGTAATGGATACCTTATCCTATCTGCGGCAGGAGATGCTGACGGAAGCGCGTGACCGCTCGCGTGATCAGCCTTATTACTCCGCCTGCTATGAACTGCTCTGGAGAAAATGGATTGCTCCAAACACAGATGGAGCGGCCCTCTATTCGGAAGAGCTGGATGCCCTGCGTCAGGCGGGACAGGACCTCGGAGCTGCACACTCGCGCCAATCGCTGCTGCTGGCTGAGAGCCGGATGTATTACCTGCTCAGCGATGACCGGGCGGCATGGGAGCTGCTCCGCAAGACAGCGGAACGGCCCGGCATTTATCCGGATGAGCTGATGAGCTTCCTTATCCCGCTTGCCGAAGCCGGACACTGGTCGCGCCTAACGTCATGGCTTGCTGAAATCGGCCCCCTGCTGACCAGCCGGTTATACAATCTCAGCGATTATGCCGGGTACTGGAAAGAAGCGGTCCGGCGTTTACCGGAGACCGAACCACTGATGTGGGATACGCTGGCCGGCATGCTGCCCATATCCCGGGAAATCTACGAAGATCTGCTGCTGGACTATGGCAAATGGCAGGACTGGATGGATTATCAGTTATCCTCCGGCAAAGCCCCCTCCGATTTCCGTGTCAGCGATCTCCAGCCGCTGGAGAAAAATGCGCCGGAGCTGCTTATAATATTGAAATCCCCGCTTCAGGGTTAAATCATCGAAATAATAGGCCGCATCCGAAATGAGCTTGTCCCACTCGGCATCATCCAGGGCATAGTTTGGCTGCATCGTAATCGGTCTCCTGTAGCAAAATGTCTTTGTTCCTGCTTTGTTCCCCTATTATAGCACCTAAAAAGGATGAGCTTGCTATTCTTTCGTTTCTAATAATTAAGCAGTTTCCTGACTCAATGATGACCCCCGCTAATATACGTTTATTTGATTATGATGGCACTTAGTGCAATGGAATACTTATCAAACGGAGATAAATCATAATTTTGCTGCAGAAAATGAAATAGAATACGCCAGTGCCCTTTCCGGGCCAAGCTATGAATCGCCGGTGCCGGTATTCCAATAGGCCATACATAATAATAACTTCAAATTTATCTATAACAATTTTATCTCTAATTCTCTAAAATCCTAAAGAGTATGATATGCTCCATATTGCAGGACAACCCTGCTGCTCTAAGGTCTGATACTCAAGGGATGTAATAAATTGAACTTGGGATTATTCTTTTAAGTTCAATCTATATAGCGGAAGGAATGAAGCACTACCCATGTTACGATTTAAACTGAAATACCTGCTTAACAATAAACAGAACCGGCTGATTCTGATACTGACACTAAGTGTTTCACTATGCATCACGATCATTGGCCTTTTCTCCTACAGAGAGTACCGGCAGGCGCTGGATACGGAACTGAATACACCGAATGTTGAATTGCTGCAGATCAATCTCGATGTGACGAACCGGGCATTCCGGGAAGCGGATAACAAAGCGGTCGATTTATCGTTTAACCCGGAGGTCCTGGCATACATCTCTACAGATGCCGAGCATGCCGGGCTTGCCGCAGCGCAGCCGCAAAATGTGCTGAATACGCTGGTGGCGGAACCGGATATCCATTCGATCAGTGTGATCAAGTTTCAGGATCATTCCGTTGTTTCAAGCGGTTATGGCTACAGAGCCTCCTGGGAGGATACGCCGGAGCATGCCTGGAGCGAATGGCTGGAGGAAATTAAAGAGAAGCCGCTCCTGATCAAAAGAAGGCTCTACACCGGCACGGATACCCGGCTGGACAATACCGAGCTCCTCTCGCTCGCCCGGCCGATTGTCCAGAACGGGGAGGTTACCGGCGCTGTGCTGATCGACCTCGACTACGATACGCTGTTCTCCAAGATGTACACCCATCTGTCCAGTTATCAGTTTGTGTACAACCTGGAGGGAGATTTGATCTATCCGAAGCTCAATCTGCCTTTCCCGCTGGAGGAAATGAAGGATGTCCTGTCCGAAATCGATGTAAGCCCGTTTGCCCATGTCCAAATTGAAGGGCAGGCTTATATGGCTAATCAGGCCTTCTCCAATGTCACCGGCTGGCGGCTGGTTTCGCTGGTTCCGATGAAGCAGCTGCTGAAGAACGTAACCACAGCGCGCAATATGATGCTGATGCTATCGCTGATCTCGATCACTGTCGGGTGCTCGGCGATTTATTATTATAATTATGCCGCCTTCCGGCCGCTTAAACGGATCAGCAAGCTGCTCAGCCCTGAGGAAAAGGGGACAGGCCATGGCAATCTCTATGATCTGGAACCGGTAATCGGCAAGCTGGTCGGGGATTTCCAGAGTAAATCACTGGTCGCGGAGTGGAGTCTTCCGGAGCTGCGCTCCAAATTCCTCAGCGACCTGATTACCCGGAGTATCGGCAAGCAGGAAACGGAAACCAAGTGGGAGCATTATTTTGCCGGCTGGGAACCTGGCCCCTTTGAAAGTCTGATCATTTCCATCGATCGCCATTCACATTGGGTGACAGTTTATACCGAAGAGGATCAGCAGCTGCTTAAATATGCGATGAATAACATTGTAGTTGAGTTTTTCGAGCCTTACTGGCGGACTGTTACGACGGCACCCCGGAAGGACTGTGTGGCCCTGCTGCTGCAGTCCAAAGGCGGGAGCGGCAGTCAGAATCTGCATGAAGAAGCGCTGAAACTGGCTGATATTATAGCCGAGGTACTCCAAATATCCGTATCCATAGGGATCGGTACTGAGGCCCCGGTGATTGCGCAGGTAGCCCGGTCCTATGCGGAAGCTGAAATGGCGTTGTCCTACCGCCTGTACGAAGGATATGGCCGTGTCCGCGACTATTCCGGGCTGGAGGACAGGCTTTATGAGGGCAGCGGAGCGGCTGATGATGCCTGGAAGCAGGAAGTGGTGCATGCACTGAGAATTTCCGATGCTGCTACAGGACGGCAGTGGGTGCATAGATGGTCAGCCGAACTGCGCAAAAAAGAAGTCCAGCCGCAGAAGGTTATCCGTGTCTTGAATGATCTGCTGGAGGAAATTATCAACATTGCCGCATCCGGAGGGTACACGCTCCCGGAAGAGCTGGCGGATTATACCTGGTATCAGGTTACGACTCATGATCTTAACGATATAGAAGAGATGCTGTGCAGTATTGTTGACCAGATGTCGAGTGCCTTTGAAGTACACCGGCAGTCCAAGGAATATTTGCTGGTTCAGAATTTGATTGAATTTATGGAGACTCATCTGCAGCAGAATATCGGGCTTCAGGATATCGCTGCCCATGTGAATATGGGTGTGTCCTCGGTAAGCACAATTTTCAAAGAAGAGACCGGAACGACCCTTTATGACTATTTGACCAACCTGAGAATGGACAAAGCCTGCGAGCTTCTGCAGGGCAGCAGCCTCAAAGTATCCGAGATTGCCCAGCTTGTCGGCTACCAGAATGAGAACAGCTTCATCCGTGTCTTCCGCAAGAGCAAATCGATAACACCGGGCAAGTTCCGGGAGAACAGCAAATCTTCCAATCAGTATGCAGATCTGCCAAAACCGCATGGTTCCGGCGTTTCTGAGGATTCGGAATAAGATAATACGATTGCCGCCCACCCTCTGTATACGGTAATGTTCTATTTGAGAAAACTTTCACAGCTGCCAAAAACGCGGCTGATGTCCAAAGGATTCAGGGGGTGGAGCACAGGGGATAGAACGGAATATATATAGTAACGGTTCCGGTCAGTTGCCCAACACAAGAATGGAGAAAGAGGGATGGCCTGTGAAACGGACGACAAAGATAGCGATTGGATCAGCAGCCGTAATTATGGCTGTGCTTCTCTTCACCTTAGCCCGCATGAACGGATATAACAGCAGCGGGGGCACCAGTGGCGATTTCCCCAAGAAACCGATCACATTAATCGTGCCATATGCCGCCGGCGGAGGAACGGATACTACTGCAAGAGCTCTAGCCAAAGCTACGGAGAAAGTTCTGGGCCAGCCGGTCATTGTACTTAACCGGACAGGAGGCGGAGGTTCCGTCGGACTCATGGAGGGTGCAAATGCCAAGGCTGACGGTTATACAGTTACGTTTTTGCCGGCTGAACTAACGATTCTGCCGCATTTGGGACTATTGCCGATTACTTATGAGAAGTTTAAACCTATCGCTCAAACGAATTTTGATCCTTCCGCCATTACCGTAAGAGCCGAAGCGCCGTGGCAAACCGTAAATGAATTTCTCGACTTTGCGAAAGCGCATCCAGGTGAATTGAAAATGGGAAACGCAGGAACGGGGAGCATTTGGCATTTAGCCGCCGTAACATTGGAACGGGAAACAGGTGTGAAGTTTGCACATATTCCTTTTGAAGGTGCGGGGCCTGCCGTCTCTGCCTTGATGGACGGTTTTGTCGATGCGGTACCGGTAAGTCCTGCCGAGGTGAAGAAATACGTGGATGAAGGAAAGCTGCGGACGCTGGCCGTTAATGCCGACAAACGCTCGAAAGCGCTGCCGGACGTGCCTACGCTGGAGGAACAGACCGGAATACATGTGAACTTCACCAGTACATGGAGAGGGCTTGCTGTACCAAAGGATACACCGGATGCCATTGCGGATCTGCTGGCACAGGCCTTTATTAAGGGAACGGAAGACAGAACCTTCCGCGAAGCTATGACAATGAACGGACTTGGACTGCTGGTTACGGACGGTAAGGCGTTCTCGCGGCAGCTCAAGGAAAGTGACGATTTATTCTCCAAAATGATTCCGGAGCTCGGACTAAGCCGTAACTGAAATGAAAGCGCGGTCAGGCAAATAAGCTCAGGGGGGGAACTCCGGGGACTGGTTTGCTGCGCCCTAACGAGGAATAATAAGTAAAAAATGTAAATTAATTTCGATTTCTTAACTACATTAAACGAAGGGTATGATCAAACGATATGAAAATTAAAAAGACACTCGACCGGATTCCCGGCGGAATGATGCTGGTGCCGCTGTTCCTCGGAGCCATTATTCACACGGCTTTCCCGAACGCAGGCGAATATTTTGGCGGCTTCACGAAAGGCCTTATGACAGGTACGGTGCCGATTCTGGCCGTCTGGTTCTTCTGTATGGGCGCCGCGATTGATGTACGGGCAACAGGAACTGTACTGCGCAAATCCGGTACACTGGTGCTGACCAAAATCGCTGTAGCTTGGGTTGTTGCCCTGATTGCTGTCCAGTTCCTGCCTGAGGGCGGTGTGCAGACCGGATTCTTCGCCGGCTTATCGGTACTGGCAATTATCTCTGCAATGGATATGACTAACGGCGGCTTGTATGCCTCCATTATGCAGCAGTACGGTACCAAAGAAGAGTCCGGCGCCTTCGTACTGATGTCACTTGAATCCGGCCCGCTTGTTACCATGCTGATTCTGGGCAGTACCGGTGTAGCCGTATTTGAACCCCATGTGTTTGTGGGCGCAGTTCTTCCGTTCTTGATTGGTTTTCTGCTGGGTAACCTTGATCATGACCTTCGTGCCTATTTCGGCAAAGCAACACAGACACTCATTCCGTTCTTCGGTTTCGCACTGGGCAGCTCGATTGACCTTGGTGTCATTGTAGATACAGGTCTGCTGGGCATTCTGTTAGGCCTTGTAGTAATCATTATTACTGGTGTACCGCTGATTCTTGCTGACAAGTTCATTGGCCGCGGTAACGGTACCGCCGGACTCGCTGCCTCCAGTACCGCAGGTGCGGCTGTAGCCAATCCGATGCTGGTCGCAAATATGAAGCCGGAATTCCTGCCCGCAGCAGAAACTGCAACCGCGCTGGTAGCCGCTTCCGTAATCGTGACTTCGATCCTTGTTCCGATCATTACGGCCTACTATTCCGGCTATATGAAGAAGAAAAATCCTCCGCTAGCTGATGGCCCCTCTGATCTGACAGCTCAGAAGGCTGCAATATAATAAATTCTCCTAACAACTGTAATTGTATAGATTATAAAGAATTGAATTAGTAATGAATAACCCTCCGTACGTTGTAATCGCGTATCCGGAGGGTTCTTTTTTTATAGCGGATTATTGTTCTATGAGCTTCCTGAACGCAGCATTGTCAAACCGGTCTCCCTGCACCAGCCACGTTTCTTGGGTCTTAAACAACGTCAATATCCCCTCCATCGGCACACGCTGCTGTTCCTGGCCCTCCTCATTTAGCAGCACAAGATGCACAGTATATTTCAGTTCGGCGATATCCTGCTTTTGGCCGTCACTGAGCGTGAACTGCAGGTTGTCCGGCTGAATCGAAAGCTGCTGCTTGTGCACGACCTGAAGGGGCAGGAGGCTGTAGCGCGTGCTAACTGCTTTTTGGTAGAAATCCTCTGTAAAATAAGGCTTCATCACTTCATTTCGCTGCTCAACTGATTCTTCGGACAAGATATCTGCAGAGGCTTTGACCGTGTATTCGGCATTCTTATATTCGGTGGCGGCTTTCAAGGCCGCATCCAGTTCATCTGGTGTAATGTCTTCCTTAGCAGGGGCGTCGGACTCTACAGCCGGTGCTGCGCTCTGCAGTGCAGGTGCTGCGCTTTCGCTGGCAGGAGCTGCGCTTTCAGGATGATTATTGCTCCCGGACGGATTTGAAGTGCAGCCGGATATTAAGACAATGGAAAGAATAATACTGATTAGCGGCCATGTGAATTTACGCATGATTACCTCCTGGTTCGCCATTAATGGGAATTATTATAATATTATCATATTTTATGAGGGTATTCCTATGCAGGTGAAGCATTTTAATTGAAGGCTGCGCAGGCAGCGGCGTACTGTCGTAATCTTGCTCTCCTATTCCAAATGGATGCATAAGGGAAATGCAATCGATTATACTGGCGGTATGAGGTGATTTCATATGGATCAAGCAATGTTTGAGCGCATCTATGATTCGGTAGTTAAACGTGAACCGACCTATGATGGGGTGTATTATACGGCGGTGCTTACCACCCGTATTGTCTGCCGCCCGTCCTGCCGTGCCAGAACGCCTAAGGCAGGAAATGTAGAGTTTTACACGTCTTTAGAGCAGGCGACCCGTGCCGGCTTCCGCCCTTGTAAACGATGCCGCCCGGAGGAAGGCGGCGTGCTGCGGCCAGACGCGGTGCTTGCCGCCCAGGCGGATACCATTATGGAGGCGCAGCTTGCAGAGAAGCTGACGCTGCCGAAGCTGGCAGAACAGTTGAAGGTCAGCCCGTTCCACCTGCAACGGACCTATACACGTGTAACTGGCCAGTCTCCAGCCGTGAAGCTGGATCAGCTGCGGGCAGCGAAGGCCTGCGAGCTGCTGGCAACTACGGATTTGCCGGTTGCTGAAATCGGGCGGGCGGTTGGCTTTCAAGGCGCATCGCATTTTGCCGCCTGGTTTACCCGCAAGAACGGCGGGCCGCCGACGGACTACCGTAATCAATACAAGGGAGGGACTTCTCATGAAGAACATCAGGAACGGCGTAACCGCTAAGCTGGTTACGATCTATCACCATACGCTGAGTCTCGGGAACAGGGGATGGACTTTATGGGCCAGTGATAAGGGATTGATCCGGGTATCCTACGAGCAGGATCAGGGCCGGCTGCCAGATGGCTGGCTGAACATGTATGCCCCTTCTCATGAGCTGGAAGAGAATGCGGAGGTTTTTGCCGATATGGGGGTTACTAATCTGCTGGAGAGCTATTTCGCCGGAAACCCGGTCAGCTTCAGCAGCCTTCCGCTTGACCTATGGGGAACAGCGTTTCAACAGGAGGTCTGGACAGGGCTGACACAGATTCCTTACGGCGGCGTTGCTACGTACAAGGAGCTTGCCGTGCAGATCGGCAGACCGCTGGCAGTCCGTGCGGTGGGCGCGGCCAACGGGCAGAACCCGATTCCGGTCATCGTGCCTTGCCACCGGGTCATCGGCGCTAACGGCACATTAACCGGTTACCGGGGCGGCTTGAAGCTGAAGCAGGAGCTGCTGGCGCTGGAAGGCATTACACATGTGGGGGCGGCGGGTCATGAACGATTTGCTTTTTGAGCTGCCGCTGCCGGAGTTTTTTGACCTGGGCGCTTGTCTGGCCTATATGAACCGCTCGCCGCTGGAATGTTTGTTCCGTTCAGATAGCGAGGGGGTCAACCGGCTGTTTATTCTGGAAGGAGCACCTGCGCTGGTCAGGTTGACCGTAGCAGAGGACCAGCCGATGCGCCTGAAGGCTGCCTTACTGGCCGGTGTCCGTCCTGGCGCGGAGGCCATAGCAGATCTGGTCCGCTATATTGCGGAATGGTTTGATCTGGACCGCGATCTGGCCCCGTTCTACCGGATCGCTGATGCAGACCCGCTGCTCCGGCCGCTGGCAGTAAGTGAGCGGGGACTGCGGATCATCGGGATTCCCGATCTGTTCGAAGCCTTATGCTGGGCGATACTTGGACAGCAGGTGAATCTGGCCTTTGCCTACAGGCTGAAGCAGCGGCTCACCGCTGAATACGGGGAGTCGCTGGAGTATGAAGGACATACGTATTATCATTTTCCGCGGCCGGAGGTGTTCCTGACGGTCACACAGGAAGAGCTGTGCAGCCTGCAGCTGACCCGCAACAAAGCGCGGACCGTGCTGGAGGTAGCTGCGCTGATTGCCGGAGGCGGACTCAGCCGGGAAGAGCTGCTGGCCCTGCCGTCCCCGGAAGCCGCCGAGCAGCGGCTGCTGAAGCTCCGCGGGATCGGGCCCTGGACCTCGCAGTATGTGCGGATGCGCTGCCTGCGCGATACCACCGCATACCCTGTAGGCGATGTGGGCCTGCAGAATGCGGTGAAATTCCTCACCGGCATGGACCGCAAGCCTACGCCAGCCGAACTGCTGGAATTAGCGGTGCCTTGGCATGGCTGGGAAGCCTATGCCACCTTTTATTTGTGGCGGGCACTGTACTAAATAGCAATCAGTACTTGATGTAAGTAGGTCAGCGTCCCGTAACAAGAACAATGCCATGACACTCTACAAAGATAGAAGTCATGGCATTTTGTCTGGAATTGCCGCCGGACTACCGGCTTTTTATCTCATCATAATCCAGCGTGCTGGCTGACTAACGCGGCCGCTTCGTGAAGATCTGGAAGGTCACGCCGAACTTGTCGGTAACCATGCCGTAGGCAGGGCTGAAATAGGCCGGGCCTAGCTCGATGTCGACATGTCCGCCTTCCTTCAAGGTGCTGTAAAGCTGTTCCGAGGCTTCAGCAGTATCAGTGGAAATACAGAGATTGAGGCCGTTGCCGGTCTGCCGCGTCTGCCCCGGTTCCAGATCGGCTATAAACATTGTGGTCTCGCCAATCTTCAGCACGGAATGGGCAATGCGCGCTTTTTCTTCGTCAGACATGGGGGCTTCAGGATTCTGCGGGCCTTCGCCTACGGTTTGCATGAAAAGCAACTTGGCGCCTAGACTCTCCTGATAGAAAGAAACCGCTCCGCGCGCAGTTCCTTCAAGCAGGATAAACGGATTTACTTCAATCGTCATCTTTCATCGCTCCTTGTTGAAGTGAACTTAATAATGCCGCTCCGCTTTCCTAAATTCACTTATATAAGTGTAAATTAGCCCGCTTCTGCTGGGCTTTGATTTCATTGTAGACTATAATAGTGACAGTTATTGTCATGAATATAAAATAAATGGGGTCTATACCATGTCTAAATCGAAGCGCCTGCTGGACCTGATGATGACCGTGAACCGCAAACGCAAATTTACGGTCAGAGAGCTGGCCGATGAATTCGGGGTGTCTACGCGGACCATTCTCCGGGATCTGCAGGAGCTGGGCGAACTCGGGGTTCCGCTGTATTCAGAGGTGGGCCCGCACGGGGGCTATCAGGTGCTGAACGAACGGATTCTTCCGCCGATTGCCTTTACGGAGGAGGAGGCGGTGGCGATTTTTTTTGCCAGCCATGCCCTGCGCCATTACAAGTATCTGCCCTTTAAGGAAGAGTCGCTTTCCGCATTGCACAAATTTTATAATTATATGTCCGGGGATGTCCGTGACCGGATTGATGAGCTGAAGAACCGGATTGATTTCCTGACCCCGGCGCGGCAGGCGGAGTTTCCTTACCTATCGGTCCTGCTGGAGGCGGGCATAGGGCAAAAGGTGCTGCTCATCGGTTACGAATCCAAAGGCGAGCGCAGCCTGCGGCCAATACAGCCCATCGGTATTTATGCCAGCAGCGGGTTGTGGTATTGTCCGGCGTATTGTTTTCTGCGTAAAGATATTCGTGTGTTCCGCTGCGACCGGATTCATTCGGTAGACTACGATTCCTCGGGGCTGACACCGCTGGATCTTCGGCAGGTTCATCTGGGGAACAGGAATGGATACGGAGCAGCGAAGCAAGGCGGGGGGCCGCAAACGGAAAAAAGCCGGAATCAGATCCGGCTGTACATTGAGCTGACGGGTGAAGGGGTGCAGGCCTGCGAAGCGGAAGTGTGGTCAGATTCTCTGCTGCATACCCGTGAGGACGGCTCCGGCTGGCTGGAGGGGGAGGTTCCCGGCAACGACCTGCATTTTTTCGCCAGATTTACGATCGGCCTTGGCCATGAAGCGACGGTACAGGAACCGCCAGAATTGGTGGAGGAGCTGAAGCTCATGCTTGCCGGAATACTGGGGAAATACAGCTAAGCCGTGAGGGGGCACCTGGTGATGAGCGCAGTAATTGTCCTAAGAAAATAAAGTTGTAGACTGAGGTAAAAAGTATTAGACCAGCGGACGCTTCATTAAGCTAACGGGGAGGATAGTTCAATATATTTCGCGAATATCCTAAATATAGAAAAATAATGAATGTAGTAAATATGACGTTGGATGAAATACTACAGTGATTTATTATGGGAGTGGTTGCAATGAAAAAAGGACACTATTCTTTAATCGCTATAGTTTTAGCGTTATTTCTTGTATCACAGAATCATTTGAAGCATTCATTTGGGGATAGTATTTTTAAAACAATTGGATTTTCTCCATGGACAAACGAAGGAAATTTAGGCTTACATTTACCCGTGATAATTGGAATTATTCTCTTTATTATTGGATTTATTGGAGCGGCAAGGTATTATCGTTCTAGATGCCCTAAGATTTCAAGTCGATTAGTTATAGGTTGTATTGCATTTTTTCTTGTTTTTCCCTTTATAACTGAAGGGGTGATGTTCTTAGTAAAGTACAACTCTAATGGAATTGATTCAATTGATATATCTAGTGGCAAGTGTAGTTTTAAATCAGAAGAGAATATTGTAACAGCTGATTGTTCTTTCACATTATTCAATTATGGGGAAGTAAATAAAATTGCGATCAACCCGATCCTTCCAAATTATCTAGATGATGCAGACATTGAATTTGAGAGAATTGTTATACCACTTGATAAGCACAGAAGAATGACTTTTGGCTTTCCGTTTAAAGGTATGCAAAGAAATGGAAGTGGATTTACAGGATCTATACAAGAAGTAGGCTTTGAAGTAGTAGTAAATAATTAAGTAATTAGATGGTGTATAGACAGGTAGTACTTCATCTAACAATGTGTTCGTGCATCGACTGACAAGCCGCTTCGGTCCTAGCAGATATGTCGTAGAGGTAATGCCAGGACACGGTCGCACCACCTAAGCGCATATCGGCAAGCCATGAGGTCGTGAAGATTCGTGAAAGCACTTACGTTATACCGCCATTATCATCTCAAACTATTCAGCTAACGGACAGTTTAGCGCAATTAGGTACTAGCATTTATAGGGGGAAAATCGAGGTCATATTGATATAATAAACATACTAAATCTAACCGGGCAGGTGCTGAGCAAATGAAATTCCCCATAAGACTACTTCATCAGTTTCTTCATAATAAATCAGCGAAAAAAAACATTGGAAAATTATCAACAACTGATAAAAGCACATTGTCTTCAGCAATCTTAGCAATTTCATTTGTACCCAAACCTTTTATAGTAGATGCTCAAGAAGATCCGGAATTTCAACAGGTAGTTTCATTGCTCCATGCTGCTAAGAAAAAAAATGAAATTCCAGATTCACTATCACAGATTTTTATACAGACAAAAGCGTCCAAAATCCAAGAATTTAAGGATTTAAAAGTTAGCATTGAACAAGAAATATTTAAAGATAAAAAAATTCAAATTGAATATCTTCTGCAATCAGGTGATGTGGAGAAAATACAAATTGCAGAAAAAACCAAGCAATCATGCTACAGCAGTCATCCTGAACTTACCTTAAAAATTGAAGTAATTGATTCAATTATTACATTCATGAAAAGTTCTGTCTTTTCACTTCATCCCGACATATTGCATGATGAGAAATTCATCGATTACTATGCATATATAATTCTTCATCCCGAAATCCTCTCAAATGATTTTGAATTGGATGATGAGTGGAAAGCCTTTCCGTTAAAATGGCTCGTTAATCAAATGTCCCCCGCTCAAGCAAGGCTCCTTTTTACCTACTACAAAATTGGACAAGATTACTCAGCCGTTTTCACTTCTCGTTATGATGATGAAGGACGTATTCAAAATATATTAGACCAAATTGAAGATCACACTCTCCCAGAATTCAGTAATCGTTGCTTGTTATTAAAAGAGGCGATTGAATGTTATAAAAAAGGCTATTATGGCGCTACTATCTCTCTGATAATTCCTCAAATTGAAGGAATCATCTGGGATTATTCGAAAATTTACAATCGAAAGTTTAATAATGTATACAGAATCGAGGGGGATAATTGGTTCCTCTTAACCACAAACGGTAAGGAGATTGATAATTATACCGTCGGAAATCTTCTCAAACAATCGGAGTTTGGAATGATTTTGGATCAGGAACTTCTTTCCTACTTCTGTGATGAGCTCTACAATGAAAGGAACCCAATATTCCATGGCAGGGATCTAAGCTTTCCATCAAAATTTAATGCAGCAAAAAAACTATGCTCATTTGAATATATTATAGATCAGATTAACGATAACCTAATAGGTGAACTGTTGAAAACTATGGATGAAACTATCGATCCTGAAAAAGTCCAGTTATTTTTAGCAGGAGAAGCACCTCTCGAATCGCTATTACCCAGAAAGGTTTAATGGCTAGATGACAATTTTAGGGTTGGATCATGTGTGTTTGAATTGTCTTAGATCCCCGTAAGTTCTTTTGTTTTTGTACCACTCAGGGGCGAAAGCCCTAAATTATTTGTAACACATGACGAAGACGATGGAATGTGGTAATTTCTCGATGGTGGCGAAGCAAAGGAAGACGCACGTCTATTGTCGTTAAAAGAAATGGTCAACATTGATCCGAGTTTGACTCACCTCTCCGACCTTCCAATTGGTTGGATTCCATGGAGAGACAACCAGAATAGTGAGTAGATCAGAGCACAAAGATAAGCATTTGTCATTAAACTAACTGGGAACGATAGTTCAACACACTTGGAGCAGTTTGCTGACGGCAGCTGCTCCATTTTTCGTTCCGCTAACGGGCAGGATAGTATGAACAGTGCGACGAATTATTCTCAGCACAGGTAGTTCTATACATACAATCTGGAAGAAAGGGATGTCTGAAATTCGAATCCATATCATTGGCGGTGCAGGAAGCGTTAAATCCTATATCGGAGCAAAAGTTTACTTGAAGCGGTTGACGGGAAGAAATGCTAAGTAAGATTACACATTGTAAGGAGGAATGGGAACGAAATGAAGTTCGACCTTCGAGAATTAGCGATGTTTGCAGAACAGGCTGTAACAAAAGCGGGTGACAGAATTTCCGAATTGCGCAGCCGGGAGAAAATTGAAGTAAATTACAAGGATGATGGTGAACTTGTGACATCCGCTGATTTGTTATCGGAAAGAATCATTCAAGAAGCCATAATGGGCAAATATCAAGGTCATCGAATTCTTTCGGAGGAAAATGGAGTACATAACTGGGATAATTTCAAGTTTGACGGTCCAGTTTGGGTGATTGATCCCTTAGATGGAACAGTTAATTTTGCTCGGAACCTACCGCATTACGGCATTTCATTGGCTTTTGCCCTTGATGGCGTAGTACTGGCAGGAGCAGTATATGCGCCGGATTTGAACTGTACTTATGTTGGCATTAAAGGGGAAGGCTCCTATTGCAATGGTGAACGTTTACGAATTCGTAAATGTACTTCGCTACTAGATGCTGTCATTGGTACAGGTTTTCCGCATGATCCAGCAAAAGTGCAACCAGCAATCGAAAGAGTGAACCGACTCAGAGGAAACTGTCGTGACATTAGGCGTTTTGCCGCACCGACAGTAGACATTTGTTATGTGGCGTCCGGAAAATTAGATGCGCATACAGAAAGTCTTTCACCGTGGGACGTAGCCGCCGCAGGCTTGATTGCACGGGAGGCGGGAGCATTGAGTTGCCATGTACAAGTGGTGCCTGATGGCATCCCTAGTGAACTCTATGGTGAAGAGGTCGTATTCACGACACCTGGAATCTTCAATGATCTCTTGACATTATTACGGAATGAATCAGAATAAAAGGTTCAGTTTATTCTATTATTAGGGACACAAATATAGCCTCTCAAAAAGTTGCTGTTCGAAACGGTATGAATATTATTGATAAAGATACTAAGAATTTTAGGAATATAGATATGGAATTTTTTCTGTATTCTGTAGAGCGAACAAAATAAGCAGGTGAAATTGAAAAAGGTTTCCATGATGAACCCACATACTGTTTGAAATTGAGCTAACGGAGAACGTTAGTCTCAGCTATTTGGTAACCCGGATTAATTGCTTGTCTGCCAGTTCGAAGATGTCTCCCAGCTGAAAGTCCGGCAGATGAAGGGTAGAGTCGAGCTCCGTGTTTCTGTTCATCTCCAGCTCACTGTCCCAGCAAGAGTAGATTTCCATGGATTCCCCTTCCTCCATATGGTCATTCATGTGGGAGAGCAGCAGTCCGATGCATTTTCGCCCGATTTCAAAAGACAGGGGATTCTGCTCCCTCATCTCCTTGCTAATAGTAAAAGAACCGCTTATCCCATACACATAAGGCTTAGTTACTCAACTTTCGCAGCTTGAAATCGGCAAATAAGCCTTAATGTAGTTGGGCAGAGCGGAGATCCAGTGCTGGAGTTGACTTTTAATCATGGCAGATAGTTTCTTACCGACTTGATTGGCGATTTC
>CAKMKL010000290.1 GCA_927443375.1 uncultured Paenibacillus sp.
AAATTATTAAACCAAAGCAATTAAAGTATGAAAAAATGCCTCTGTATTATTCAATTCACGGAGGCGGTATGGTTCTGTGAAGCCCTGCTGGTGATCGTCCTGCCAATGCATCGCTTGCCGCCAAATATGGCTTTTGTTGTGTATCAGTAGCCTATCGTTTAGCGCCGGATCATGTTCAGCCAAGCCAGTTGCAGGATTGTTATTCATGCATAAAATGGTGTATTGATCATGCAGGGGAATTAGAGATAGATATTGATAAGGTGGCTATCGGGGGTTCAAGCGCCGGTGCCGGTTTAGCTGCCGGTCTGGCTCTTTTCATCCGTGATCAGAAGGAATTTGAAATTCATCACTTAAGGCTGCTCAGACCCATGCTGGATGATCGCACGAGTATTACTCCGGAACATCCATATGCAGGTGAGTTTGTTTGGACCAAACAAAGCAATTATTTTGGCTGGAAATCCGTATTAGGACATGAGCCCGGCCAAGAGGCAGTGAGTGAATATTACGTTCCTGCCCGGGCTGCGTCACTAGCCGGGTTACCGCCAACTTATATGAATATTGGAACGATTGATTTATTCATTGATGAAACCCTTCTATTTGCAAAACAGCTGATTTATGACGGAGTCCCGGTGGAGCTTGAGGTTTACCCTGGTTACCATCATTTGTCACCTATGTTTGCAGAAGCACACTACTCAAAAGAAGGCGCCCGTTCAAGTGACTATGCGTTACTGAAAGCTTTAGGATTGATTTGAGGTACTGTCTGAATTTTGTTGCAGCTTAAAATCAGCGGGCAGTGGAGACTTTGTTTGAAGAGTCTTACTGCGCCGCTGTTTGATTTTAAATTCGTTTCATGGAAGATCATTAATTTTTGAAGAGGGGCGATCGATATTAGCTGGTTAAATATCACTGGATATAGCTGATGCCTATATGAATGGCCGTAACGCCATGATTGAAGCCGGGTTTGGAATCGGCAAGTCCTTTGGATACCTCATTCCAAGCCTGCTTATTAATCAGGTGTCGCAGCAGCCGGTCATTATTGCAACATCCTCCATACAGCTGTCAGAACAAATACATAAAGACCTGAGGGTGATCGGAAGCCGGCTGGGATTTACAACCGTGCGCTCCGTGGTCGGAAAAGGGATGGGACAGTATGCCTGCCGCCACAGGGCAGCGGGCTTGTTCAAGCCTGATCATGCAAACTCCCCCCTGTCTGCCCTTGCCCAGCGTATAATAAATTTTTAAATTGATGAAATTGAAAATGGAACAAGCCTGCTGCGCTTCTGCGGCAGGCTTGTTTTCTTTAATTGCCGATTCTTTAATTCGCGGTATTCTTGGGGTCATCCATCCATTATTTACCTTCACGGCCATATTATTATTCCATTCTGTGTTGTCAGAGCCTAGAAGATTAAATACACTTGTCATGCGTTCTTCAGCCAAACTAGCAAATCGAATATGTGAAATGGAAACTATGAAAATTAAAATATGGCTGTGCAGGATTCTGACTTGCACAGTCATATCTATATTTGAAGCAGTTCTCCACTGTCCATAGACCTCCAGTGAATTTCACCATGCAGCGGTTATAACTTAACGCAGCCGCACACCAAGCGTGAGTATCTCGAAGGGGCCGACGGGTGAAGTTATCCCGCCGCTGCCGGCAGGAGGGTAATCCATATATCAGTGATTAAGGTCCACCTCTTATTAAATTGTGTTCACGGATTTGTTTTCTACGATCAGCGTATCTAACTTGATGGTTTTTAACGGTTGATCCGGATTTTTAAGCCTCTCTATTAATAAGCCGATTGCAGCCTCGCCGAATAATTCGGTAGGCTGTCTCACTGTCGTAAGCGGCAATGGGTACAAGTCTATCGCCTGATTATCGGTAAAGCCGGTGACCGACAGGTCTTGCGGAACACGGATTCCCATCTTCTCAGCGGCATAAACAAGTTTTATCGCCAGAAAGTCCTCTGTACAACATACCGCGGTCATATCTTCGGAGTTCCTTAAGTATTCCATTAGAACCTCAATCACAGGATCTTCTGAGACATTCACCCTTTTCATAATGCCATTTGTTTCTTCCACAGAATAGATCAGCTTGGTAAAAATGCCGACATGGGAATCGACCAAGGCCTGAATATAGCCCTGCTAACGTTCTTCACGGCTTCGGGCCACATCCATTTGATTGGTCAAGAAGCCGATCCTTTTATGTCCATGCTCAATTAAGTATTGGGTGATCTGATAAGCTGTTGATTAGTGATCATGAAGTACGCAATCGAAATCGATCTCTTTAAACGAGCGCTCTAATACAACAACAGGATATTTAGCCAGACGAAGCTTCATTAACTGATCTCCGCATACCTTCCGGCCCCTTGGGAATAAAGAATACCCTCCACCTCTGAGCTTGCCGACATTTCCAGAAGTATTAGTTCCTCATTCTCCAAATCCTCACTCAGCTTTACGACCAGATGATATCCATGCAGACTGCATGATTGTTCCACTGACCGAAGAATATTGCCGGTAAAATCATCGATCTGTGGTAAGATCAGCGCAATCAACTGTTTGGCTGTATTCTTCAGTGTCCCTTTGCCGGAACGAGAGGCATCATATTGCAACGCACCCGTGTTAATATCTGCCACAAAAGTCCCTCGTCTGGGCAGTGTATAGAGAACTCCCTCCTCAACCAATGCCTGAATCGGCATTTTGCTGGTCATTCTGCTGACATCAAATTGCTCTGCCAGTTATCCTTCCGAAGGAATCGGTTCATGGGGCGCAAGACCTTTCTCTACAATTATTTCTATAATTCCTTCTTTTACCTGCTCATAAAGCTTACTTTTCCTTTGCTTGGTAAGTTTAACTCAATAACGACTTGATATCTGCTATCAAAAACCAGTATTAACTTTAGATGGATACAAGGATATGTCCAATCAAAGCAACTAGTGCTACTACAGCATAAGACCTATGATGAAATATCCATATTTTCGGAATTCTAAGTCTCTTCTTCAGATAAAAAAAAGCTGTTGAAGCAATACAACTTAGCAATCCAATAGTTCCCAAAATATTCGGAAGCATTCCAAATTCATGAAAATTTATAATAGAAAGAATACCATGGAATGCTCCGAAAACAATTAATATAAAGGCGGCAGGCTTATGAATTTTCATGAGAGCTATATCTGCTTTTTTTATTAAAGTATACCTTTTAAACCTTTTTGTAATAAATTTTGCCACAACACCCGAAAAGGACAACGTTGCTATTACTGCAGCTATTATATTAATTCTTTCAATTGTAGTCATATCTCATTCTCAGGCCTAACCGGCCTGTAATTTTGCAAATCTATTTTCAATTTCTTCAAGCCACTTCACTTTTTTTTCTTTAGAACTGGCTTTTACCATGTTTAAGCTCAACCACTTCACATTTTTACACCCAGTTTTCTTTAAAGTGCCTTTTATTAATGCCTTTTTAATTGCATTACCATACAACAGCTTATACATGATTGAAGGTGTATTCATGGTGGTAATTACCGTTGTAGATTTGATATTTTTCATCAAGGTAACCATGCTGTAGCCTGAGCTTCTATAATCATATAATTCTCCAGGAAAAATTACTTTATCAATAAATCCTTTCATTAACGCAGGCATCAATTCCCACCAGATAGGAAATATAAAAATTAAATGATCCGCTGCCTTTATGCGTTTAACATATTCTATTGCTTGGGCATCGATAGATTGTTTATTTCTAAATGCCAACAAATCCTCAGCGGTCATGACCGGATTAAATTCATCCTTATCCAGATGCATGATGTCAATGTCATGCCCTCCCTTTTCCAGTCCGCTTTTAACTGAATTTAAGATAGCATTGCAATAACTTCCTTCATAAGGATGATTAAAAATAATAACGACTCTCATAACAAAATCCTCCAATGTCTCCATTTGATATTTCGTTATAAGCTTAATATTTATATATCAAAGAAGCATTAACCATTGTTAATATCCGAGGAAATTCTTTTGCGAATTCTGCTCAAAGAAACAGGTGTAATTCCTAAGTACGACGCAATATAATGGTTAGGAACGCGCTTTAAAATCCGAGATTTTTGTGAGTATAGTTCAACGTATCTTTCTTGCGGGGAATTTTTTATTCGAGATAGAAACAATTTAGTATAATGCACAAACCTTTCCGCCATTATTTGTGTTGAATATTCCTTTAGTTCAGGGAACATATTTAGTATCTTTTGATAATCATCCTTTTTAATCATGGTAAGCTGTGAAAGCTCAATGGTTTCCAAATTAAATAAACTAGGCTCATTTTGGTAAAAGCTCTCGAAGGAAGATACCTCTTGTTGTTCGAAAAAAAATTGAAATGTAATATCTCTTCCATCATCATTAAACCATAGTCTTAAGCACCCCTGATTTATAAAATATAAGTAATTTGCTATTTCTCCTTCTCTCAAAAGGGTTGTTTTTGGAGGAACTTGAATATCAGTAAACATCTCTTTTATTGTTTCCCAATTCTCCTTTATATTAGGAACATTATCATAAAAATACGAATTCATAGCAGCGTCCAACTCCTTTACAATACCCTCATATTACTTTATCCTAAGATGTGCCATCATCTAATTCAAATCCGAGTTACTTCGAAACATGGTAGCACTTCCCTTGAATTTGGATCTGTCGTTATTAAATTTCTTTTCTATATCTTTGGCGAATTTCCCGCCCTCATCGGCTAGATGTTTTCTCATAAAGAATCCGCCTAAACCATTAATCCATGCTGCAACAGCCAGCAGCCGGGATGGAAAGTCCGCTCCAATCGTACAACTAAATTCGCAAGAGTTGTTATCAATAGGCTTGAGCTTCATTTCCCATGGAACTCCAACAATGGCTGGTATCCATCGCAATATATGCTTCTGTCCTGTCAGAGTAGAAACGCAAATGATCCTCTGTGTGCTCTTTTAATTGATAGTACTGAACAATCATCTCATTCCCCATATTTTCCACATTAACCATATGGAATTTACCATCTTCAAAATAACTGCCCATTGCCTTGTGGGCTTTTGAAAATGATTCATATTCACCTGGAGTCATCTCGGTCACCCATTTGTACAAATCCACATTTTCAGCTGCAACCTGCAATTTATATTTCTTTGTTATTCTCATGTTCATTCTCCTGCTTTCCTGTAATCTTTCTGGTGAGTCCATCGTGCCAACTCATAATCATTTGATAATATTCTTTGCCAAACATCAACGTCGCGTGCTCATATACACCCATCTCTTCTTCTATTAAGGCAAGCTTGTTATATTCACTGGCGACAGTGGTTTGAAAGCTGGCAATCAAAAGGATGCAACCTCTGAATCCAGTACTCCCAGCTCCACACCCGAATTTACAATGAACAATCCTTGAGGTTCGTCTTCATTCCTCATCGAAGACTCTAGAAACCGCCGGATTAATTCCTTGACAGGTTCTTGCTTCTCCACCAATAATCTCAATTTCTTATTTTGAGTAGACTCATACCGCTTCAGTGCCTTCATATATAAAGCGCGCTATCACCAAAGTTATCATAAATACTTTTTCTGTGGGTGGTAATTCCAGATTTCCGATTTTTATTTTACTCCATAATTTGTCCTTTTAATATTCTCCTCTGCAAATGAATTCAAGCGAATCTGGTTCGAATTAAAACTAAGAGATGATTGGATAGATATGGCTTCTCAGATTGAAGTTATAGTTCTGGTCAACAATACCTACGACATCGTTGCTATCATAAAGGTTTACCATGAAACCTGCCATTTGTTTGGCCGTGTGGTATTTAGGCATGTTTGCTTTGTAATCGAATTCTTCAGCATCAATTGATTTCTTCACAAACTCGGTTTCGGTTATTGCCGGTGCTAACACTTTGGCTTTTAATTTCGCACCTTTAAGCTCCAGTTCTTTGGCAAGCCCTTCGGTGAAGGCACTAACATAATATTTAGATGCAGAATAGGTAACACTTCCAACTGCAACAGCATATCCGAGTGCGGATGATACGTTAATTAACTGAGTGCCTTCTACATCGGCATAATCCCGCACAAAGAGTGTAGATAGGATCGTCAAGGATTCGATATTAACGCGTAACATCGTTTCAACTTTATCTAAATTCTGTTCTGCTACAAAAGAAGCTTCACCAAGCCCGGCATTGTTAATCCAAGTCTCAATCTGGTATTCCTTCAAGGTGTTGTACAGTGTGTAAGCCTGTTCTGTAACAGACAGGTCGGTTGAACGGACAATAACCTTTACATTAGGATCAATCTCCTGAATGGCTGATTTAAGCTCTTCTAATAAGTCTGTTCTTCTGGCTACCAAAATTAAATTTTTGCCACGGGCAGCAAAAGCGAGTGCGGCCTCATATCCTATACCTGAGCTTGCTCCTGTGATCACTGTGTACTTCATCGCTATCTCTCCCTTTTAATATAAGTATTGTGATTCGGAAAATTTGAGAATGATCATTCTAATTAAAGTAAAAAAAACTACACTATTAGATCTAACTTGCCTTAGTATATCAAAACTAGAACGATTGGTAAAGAATTAATTATTTAAGAATCATTTGCCCCCAGGTATGCGTGATGAAATCCGGTGCAAACTTCATTGAAAGGCGCATAACTTTGGTAAAACCAGCGTTCACCCGCAGGTTGTTTTTTTCCATCCCTTTAATACCCGCATGAACAAGCTTCGCTAACGGCAAAGAGATCACCTTATTCATGAACCCTTCGTCATACGTGTCTGTGAGATTGGTTTCAGAAATAACAGGCGGGCAAAGCTCCATCACATGAATATTTTTTCCTTTGGCACGGATCTGCTCACGTAATGCATCACTGAACATGTGGACGCCGGCCTTCGTTGCAGAATAAGTCGGTGCGTTAGCAACTGTAATATTAGCAAGCAGTGAGCTGACGTTAACAATCATTGCCTCCTGTTGTTTGGCTAACAGTGGCAACAAAGCCTTAGTGACATAGATGGTGCCGTTCAAGTTAGTGTTGATTTCTGCGGTAAGGTGCTCATAAGTAATACTTTCATCAAATAAGTCAAATTCGTGCATAATACCAGCATTATTAAAGACAATATCCAGTTTGGGATAGCGTATAGCCAGTTCTTTGGCAAGCTGCTCAACGCTCTTCGGATCACTAACATCTGCCACCATCCCAAGGAGTCCGGGATTGTTCTTTATTACCTGGTCGATGCGCTCTTGTGAACGCCCCGTAATGATGACGGTATTCCCCATTTCGAGAAAACGTTTAGCAAAAGCAAAGCCAATCCCGGAGGTCCCGCCTGTCACTAATATCGTTCTATTGACTAATTTCATTCTTCATCATCTCCTCCCCTTAAAATCGGATGATCACTTTTCCCTTGGGATGACCTGTTGCAACAAAATGCAGTGCTTCGTTAATATCTTCAATGTGGAATTTTGTCGGGTCCACCGCGGGCACAATCCCGTGATCTTCAATGATCTTCGTAATTTTTTTCAACTGGTCGCCATCACTGCGTACAAAAATAAAATGATATTGAATTTTCTTTTTCTTCGCTTTGTAATCATACTTAGCCCCGGCAATGGTGAAGAGCTTGAGCTTCCAGCCTGATAAGCCTATATCTTCGGCAAAACGTTTGTTAGGACCCGTACGCAGAGAAAGAAGTCGGCCGCCTGCTCTAATAATTGCAAGTTCATGATCAAATTCGCCTGGTCCCAAGGTATCTATCACATAATCTAAATCACGAAGCTGTTCCCAGTATTTCTCTGTCGTGTAATCAATATATTGGTCGGCACCAGCCGCCATCGTCCGTTCACGTGCTTGCGGGTTTCCGCTGACAATGACCTTAAGCCCCATGCTTTTGGCGATAGGAATGGCCATTTGGCCAAACGAACCTGAACCTCCGGGGATAAACACGCTTTCGCCAGCTTTAGCAGCTAATTCTTCGTGTAGTCCTTGATAGGCAGTCAATCCTGTTAATGGCGCAGCAGCACCAGTCACAAAATCCAGATTAGCAGGTAAGTGAGCAATAGCATCTGCACTAATCGCCGCGTACTCGGCAAAAGCACCGATTTTGTGTAGTGGCAGGCGTGAATAAATGGCATCACCCACTTTGAATTCATGAACGTTCTTACCTACCTTCTCAATAACACCCGTCAGTTCGTTACCGAGTACCAGTGGAAATTTATAATCCTGGATCAGCTTCACGCTTCCTGTAGCGATAAGCAATTCCAAATGATTAACCGCTGCTGCCTTTACCCTGACCAAAACTTCGTTATCACTTATTTCCGGGATTGGAATATCATTGACTTCTACTTTGAACTTTTTTGAATATTTGGTGATCTGTGCTGCTTTCATAAATAATAGCCTCCTTTGCACTGAATAATAAGTAACATTTTTCGTATTTTGTAACTTACACAACAAGCATAATGCCCTAGGTTACAAAAGTCAACAATTGTTACTTAGTATTGTATATGCTAAAATACAGGCAAGTGTATACAAGATGATTAAGGAATTTAGTGAAGAAGAAAGGGCTGGCAGCAGAATGGCTAAAATCACACAAGAGCTCATTATTGAAACAGCCGAGGCATTAATGGAGCGTACCGAAAAATCCGAAGTGACGCTCTCGCAAATTGCGGATGAACTAAGTATCACCCACGCAGCGCTCTATAAACACTTTAAAAATAAGCAAGAGCTCTGGGCAGCCGTCTCTAAGAGCTGGTTCAACCGGATGATTTCAGAACAAATCCAAATCGATATGACTAACTCAGCAAATCCGAAGGAATTACTCCACGATTGGCTCTGGGCATTTGCGAATGCCAAAAAACGCGCCTATAACGAGAATCCCAAAATGTTTGCCTTGAATACGCAATACGTCGACAGCAATCCACTCGTATTACGCGACGTTCTCTGGGATTCCTACCAGATTATTGACGGCATTATGGATTATCACGATCCCCGCTTCGAACGGGCAGAGGCGATTCTCTCCGCGTTTGCAGTGTTCAGTCTCCCTTCTTTTAAAGAATCATGGAATTCCCCGGACTACAAGGAGAGGTTTGAGCGTATCTGGCGTTTAATCAAACAGGGGCTTTGAATCTAAATGTTTCTAGTTGGGTTCAGAAGTTGGGAGGTACATAAAACTCATCACAAAGAGTTTTATGTACGAGCAATTTGCAGTAATTCCGGCGGACGATTACATGACCAAACCCTTTAGTGAAAATTGTATTGTTCAAATTTCTTGCCATTCTATCATGGAGCTTGTTACTTTCTATCTATTATGTTTGCAGTAGACTTTGCCGTAGGGGCTATTCTAGGAGTTGAGGGCGGGTCAGCTTCTTTCATTTGGAGTTTCTTCATGAGGTCAAGTATTGTTATGAGTTGGTTTAATACAAACATTCGCTGATCTATATCTTCTGTAAAAAATTCTAATGTGGTCCTTGATGCTTTCTTGGTATGCCGTCATCTTAAATTCTCCCTAATCTATAAAATAATCAAAGCAACTCGTGGACATCTATTCCTCAAGAAAAACTAATATGGAAACCCGATAACGAAGCAATGACTTGTCAGGAGATGATTAGGCATGTTCTAGAAAGTGAATATTATTATCATCTGGCTATCCAAAATCGAGGCAGTCTGGCAGTATTTGATTCACCTTTCGAAAAACAACCTTTCTCTACCGTAAATGCGGAATTGAAATTTGCAGAACCATTTAGAAATCAATTTTTAGAAACTATTAAGCAATTTTCTGAAGAAGATTTAACAAGTATTAAAATTGATCGTTCTGATTCAGGTTATATAAGAAGCTTGGGTGACATGTTACTAAGAGTCGCCTATCATGAATCAGTCCATACCGGACAATTGCTGGATTACTTAAGAACGGCAAGGATTCCAAGAGTACGTGTTTGGGATTAATCTATCTTACAGGTGTAATCACTTAGGTGATACGCCTTTTCTGAACCAGAACGATTTTATCGCACAACGTGAGTTTAATGACCGTATCGCCTTTGGTGGCTGGTCCATTGATTTACATCCACCACAAGGAGTATATTCAACCGAATCCGGCTCCAAACATATGCAACCTGACGGTATTAACCATATTCCCTTCCGTTCACTATACTCTGCCAATGTGAGCAACTTGCTCTTTGCAGGTCGTAATATTAGTGCATCACATGCCGCCTTTGGAACAACAAGAGTCATGGCAACATGTGCGCTTCGTCACCTCAACACCAGCTGGTGCATCAAGCACTGGTGTAATCTGCTTTTCTGCAAATACCGTTCGCTATAAGTACTGTAGTAATCGAGGCTCACAGCTGGATGCGACATACCAGCCTTGTCCCTTCTTGGATAGAAAAGTGTTGACAGAAGTATGAAGGTTTTACCGGATTAATGGCTCTTTTAATGTTATTCATTGTCCATTTTTGAATAGTCACTTCGTTTTAAATCTTCATTTGATATCATCAGCTTAAAGAAAACAATTGAAGACATGATATTTAACATAGTTCGAGTATGTTTACAGTCACATCCGGAAAAAATTTAACTGTGTTACGATTTATCTATTACTCAAGAGAGTCCTAAAAATGTCAACAACTTGCGAAAGAGGTGTGTAATTGAAACTTCCAACGATCCAATTCGGACATATTAAATCGAAAGTTCCTGTTATTCAAGGTGGAATGGGTGTAGGCATATCCTTAAGTGGACTAGCCGCTGCAGTAGCCAGTGCAGGCGGGATCGGCACCATTTCTGGGACAGGAATCACTGCTGAAGAGCTGAGGATGCATATTCGCAAAACAAGAGAACTCTCTAATGGGGTTGGCTATATCGGTGTGAATGTACTATTCGCAGTGAAGGACTTTGCCGAAAAGATGAAGATTGCTTTAGAGGAAAAGGTTGACTTTATTATTTCCGGAGCCGGAATTTCTAGAGATATTTATGCTTGGGGCAAAGAATACGGTACTCCTGTCGTAACTATTGTTTCATCCGCCAAATTAGCCCGGATTTCCGAAAGACTCGGTGCCTCAGCAGTCGTTGTGGAAGGGTTCGAAGCTGGGGGCCATTTAGGTACAGACAGATCCATGTTTGATATCCTTCCTGAAGTCTTAGAGGCGGTTTCGATTCCGGTTATTGCTGCGGGTGGAATTCTGACGGGGGATGATATCGCAAAAGCCCTTCGGCTTGGTGCATCTGGAGTTCAAATGGGTACCCGTTTTGTGGCTAGCCATGAGTGTGATGCTCCCTTAGCCTTCAAGCAAAAGTATGTAGATGCCCGGCAAGGAGATACTGTTCTAATCAAGTCTACTGTGGGGCTGGAAGGTAGAGCGATTCGGAATGAATTTACGGACCGGATCAGTAATGATGCCAAATTAAAGATAGTCAAATGCTATGATTGTCTAAAGGTTTGTTCACATCGCTTCTGTACAATGGAATCCCTGCTCACTTCCCTTAGAGGAGATGTTAGGAACGGTTTGGTTTTTGCCGGGTCCAGAGTTCATGAGATTCAAGAGATTTTGTCCGTACAGCAGATTATCGACAATTTAATGAGTGAGTATCAAGGGGCATTGAACCCGGCAACTTAGGGTTGTTGTAAGAATCAAACCACTTAAGCAAGCTTGGGATTTCCTTGCGGAAGTGGTTTTTTATTGGGCTTGATACCCAAATTTAGTACAACAGTATTACCTATCGGGTATATAGCCATATTACGAATGTACAAAGCCTGCTCGGTCTAACGCCTGTCACGTGGTTTTTCTGTTCCATCACTTCGAGCTTTTTTAGGAAGTTCACCTCAACTTTCTGGTAATCACTTCCTTTGCCACACCGTTCTTCCAGAAGTCACTACAGTCAACTTAAACTCAACTGTATACGAGATATTCGCCTCGGATACCCGTTGAACATTTGGATTCTTCTCTAATCTGATATAAACACAAAAGACCCACAAAAGAAGGCCACTTTTTCAAAGTGTCATAACTCCGCGAGATCCCCAGCTCCTTTGCAATCTGGAGATCAGGTCCTCCATGTCTTCACCCGTGGTGCGATGTCAAAAAGAAACCCAATTACGGATGATTCCTTCGAATTGGGTTTCTTTACGTCTTGTATTTAAGCTGTAATTGTTTATCGATTATTTTGACCCATTCAGGTAATACACGCATAGCAACACGTTCAATATTTAGCCGAACATCCCCTAGTCCCACATAAAATATAATGATTTCAAAGCCCTGTTCCTTTGCATCTCTCATCTGCCTTATAACGTTCCCACCCGCTAAGGTGGTTTCCACAGTAAAATCCCATTTATTTCGGATACACTCCCTGGCTATCCTTATAGCTTCTTTTCCAGCGGATACTTTACTCTTTTCAGGATGTCCATTATTGATCTTGCGGGCTAGTGCATCTGTCTCACTCATGTTTCATTTACTTTAAGAATTTTTTCTTTCATTAAAGATTCATCCCTTTATAGGCCAGTTTATTTTTCTTTAAGATGACATCTAAATTTATTGTGAAAACTCTTAAAGAGTTACTATCTTGACCCGTTTAAATTCCGCTGTACCTTGACTAACGAATAGTGCAAGCTTTCCAAGCTGAACATCATATATTCTGGCACTCAAGGCCACTTCCCCTCCGACATAAACTTCACAGATCGTTCCGTCAATGAATACCTTCAGTTCATACTTTTGATCCGGCAGCAGCTTAATCGGACGTTCCAGTTCCACATCGTAAGGAAAGGTTTTGCCCCCCTCTTCTGTTTGCATAATCGGTCCACGGAAGGTAATCCGGCTTCGTTCGGGTTCCAGCGTGATATAGTAGGCAATATCCAGACCCTCGTCTGCCCTGAGCATGATCCCCAAACCTTGGGTCGAACCGGAGAAAGAAACGTCGGCTGAGATTTTGCACAAATCCGGCAATTCTTCCTCTGTGATGCAGCCGGCAAAGGAATAAGGGGAATCGCATCGGACCGAAGCTTCTGTAATCTCCCACTCTCCAGCAACTCCATTAAAATGAGCAGGTAACTGGCGGGTGAAAGCCGAGTCTATGGTTTTTGGGACTTTTACACCTAGTGTCCCGTCCGGGCGCTGCAGGATTTCATGCACAACCAAATTGCCTCCCCAATCCCATGTATCATAATCTTTGCCAGAGGCTTTAGGCGGATTCCAGCCAAACAGATCGTCATTTTTTGTCGGATTCCAGCCGAATAAATAACGCTTTTGTCCATCGGATACCGACTTAGCCGCATAATAAGCCCGTCCATCAAAGGCCTCCTCCGGCGGTGTAATCCATGGACCGTTCAAGGAACGGCTCATCCGGTAAAAGGTACCGAAACGCCCCGTATAAGAAGAATAAATGAGGTACCACCAGTCCCCCATCTGGAATAAATCCGGGCACTCATGAGCTCCAACATGCAGGTTCGGCGCATACAGTGGCTCCCTGTATTCCCAATGCCTGAGATCCTTAGAGGACAGCAAGCCAGTGCAGCCTTTCCGATTCGTCGGTCCTTTGGCCAAAGCTGCAATCAGCATCCAATATTGTCCTTCTTCTTCATTCCAGAAAACAAAGGGATCACGCCAGTCGGCCAGCTCATAAATTACGCCATCCGGACCGAAAGTGTCTTCAGGAATAGGCTCCCATGTTTTCATATCCCTGCTGACGGCATGACAGGCAAACTGTTTTCCTTCAGGAAAGATACAGTAGAACATATGATAGATATCGTCCACTTTGAGAATATGTCCCGTCCCGCCATCGATTTTGCAGGCTCCATCCTCTCTGAAATTCACAAAATCCTTCGTTCCGAGCAAATGCCAGCCTTGCTCAAGGCCTTCACGATAATTTGCTCTCCAGCCATGGAGATAAAAAAGTTTAAACTCTCCATCTTCATAGTAGGGGATTACATCCCCCACCCAGGCGTTCTCCGGACGATAGAAAAATTCCTTCATTACTCATTCCTCCCGTTATTTTGAATGGCTAAGCGTTCATCCAACGAAACTGGTATATAAGCATCACTTGTTCCTTGTTCCTGATACCAGTAGACGGTGGCAGCGTACAAACATTGGTTACTCGGGCCCCACTGATTTCCTTTATACTTTTCAATATAGCCTTCGAAGGAATTCATGAAAGGAACATTGTCGCAAACTTGAAAACGGTTCACTGAGGTGTGCCCATTGGCATCTATTTCAACAAAGGGCTGACTTGCAAAGGCGCTATCAAACATAGGAAAGGGTGGCTCTGCCGCCCAGGCATAGCCAATATAGTCCTCGCTGCCCGTTCCAAAGGTAGACGGAAAAGATTCGCCATCCACAAAAAATTTCTCGTCTCCTTCTCCCCACCACCAGTCAATGGTTTTCTGGTCTCCTATCCCATACCACCAGGCCTCAGCTTCCTCATCCGGATTCTCCCAAGTATTGTAAACGTGAAGATGGACACCGCAGAATCTTCCCCGGCCTTTTGTCAGCAGCAGCGGCCAATCCGGCCAGCGGTCTCCGCCTTCTATAAAGCGTTCGGTATCCAAATACAGATACTCGTCCCGATGCCATTTGGCATGAAAACGCAAGAGGTTATCTGTAGTAGAACTCATTAATGATGTATATTGAAATTCA
>CAKMKL010000291.1 GCA_927443375.1 uncultured Paenibacillus sp.
TGAAGGTGTGGAAGGCGTCAGCAAAGATTACTACCCAATCCGAATGACCATTATCGACGATCTACAAATACAGCTTCTTCCCGATATACTTGGAGAGATCGGCTTTATACTGCTCCATATTCGCAAGTCTCAGGCCCTGTGCGGGATACGGGAACCCGGATTCGTTAAATTCGGTGTTGCCGTACCTGGCAATCAGTTCACCTGAGTCCGCATTGATGACGTTCATGTACACTTCATCCGTATGCTTGCCTCCGCCCAGTCTACAGGTAATCCAGCCTGTTCCGCCCAGCTCGAAGGTGCTGGACCGAAGCTTACCTGTCGCAGTCTCGTTATACTTCAATCCGTTTAAATGATAAGTGCCTTCCTGGTTATACGGGATTTGTTCAACCCAATAGGTGGTTTCGTCCGACACGCTGTTCGGTCCAAACGCTTCGCCTTCTACAACCGTCCAGCCTGTCAAATCTCCGGTTTCAAAGCTTGGATTCTGGACTTGATAGCGTTTGAAGTCCGGCTTAATATCTTTGGCAACAATGCCCTCGGCTGGCTCGAATTCATGGTACATCAGGAATGCGTCCGCAAAAATCAGTCCCCAATCGGAGGTTGCATTATCGACGATCTCCACATACAGCTTCTTGCCCAAATATCCGGAGAGATCCGCCTTATACTGCTCCATATTGGCAAGCCGCAGACCCTGAGCAGGATTCGGAAAGCCGACGTCGGCAAAAGCACTATTGCCATACCGGGCAACGACTTGTCCCGTCTGAGCTTCCACGATATTCACATATACTTTGTTAGGATTTTTCGCACCGCCAAGCTTGAAGCTGATCCAGCCGCTGCCGCCCAGCTCGAAGGTGCTGGACCGAAGCACGCCGGTCGCAGCCTCGTCATGTTTCCAGCCGTTTAGATGATAAGTACCTTCCTGATTGTACGGGATTTTTTCTGCCCACCAAGTGGTTTCGTCAGATACACTATCCTGACCGAACGCTTGACCCCTGACAACTGTCCAGCCTGACAAATCCCCAGTTTCAAAGCCTGGGTTTTCGACTTCATAAGGACTGTTTATTTCAATATCCGGCTTAATATCCGTGGCAACTATACCTTCCTCAGGCTCGGATTCATGGTACATGAAGAACGCATCCGCAAATACCACTCCCCAGTCCGCCGTTGCATTATCGACGATCTCTACGTACAGCTTCTTGCCTAGATATTCAGAAAGATCTGCCTTATATTGCTCCATGTTGGCAAGCCGCAGACCCTGAGCGGGACTCGGAAAACCAACATCAGCGAAGGCGCTATTGCCATACCGGGCAATCACTTGACCCGTTTGGGCTTCCACGATATTTATATACGCCTTGTTTGGATTTTTCGCGCCACCAAGCTTGAAGCTGATCCAACCGCTGCCGCCCAGCTCGAAGGTGCTGGAACGAAGCACGCCAGTCGCAGCCTCGTCATGCTTCCAGCCGTTTAGATGATAAGTACCTTCCTGATTGTACGGGATTTGTTCTGCCCACCAAGTGGTTTCGTCCGATACGCTATCCGAACCGAACGCTTCACCACTGACAACTGTCCAGCCCGTCATATCCCCGGTTTCAAATCCCGGATTCTGGATTTGATAGACTGTATCCGTAACTGACAACCCCTCGTCAGCCTTGGGAATAGGATAGACTGCATCCGTAACCGACAATCCTGCGTCAGCCGTAGAGGTGAACGCCTCCCGAGTACCCACTTTACCTTCGGCTGCGGCCGAGATTCCGGGAGCTACAAGTTGAAGAACCATCACCCCAATAACCATTCTGGCGATCCATACTCTGTTTCTTTTGACTTCTCGCATCAATGAGCCTCCTTCGTCATTTCTTATTCATGGCAAACATTCATACCTAATTATGAAATGGCTCTCCGTATACAAGGATGCATAATCATGAAGTAAGAGGGGCATTTATAAAGCGCTTTCATATAGTGTGAACAACGTGGATTGCGGGATTGATACATTATCCATATAGTAAGGAGCGCCTAAGCGCTCACACTACCAAATGGATTGCATTTCCCATATCTCCATGGATTTAACCAACAGTTCTCCAGTTCCCCAGACTTCAATCCCCAAAGCATCCTTTCGGCTCGGATACACCCGGGTCGTCAGGCTTTTTAATCCGTTGGCATACGCTTCGACCATAGAGCGGTCCAAATAGATGTGCAGCTTCAGATTTTCTCCCAGTAGCTCCAGCTTACCACCCTGAACCCCGCTGCATTTTTCTCCCGGATGTTGTGTCGTTTTTGTCCGGTCGGCCAAGAGCATGGTCTGATTGAGATCATAATATAACAGGGTTTCTTCTTCCCCATCCGGTGATTTCCGGATCTTGATTCCGAATTGCGCAGCACTGCCTGGCTCAATCTCCACTTGAATCTCAAGCATATCGCCTTGAACATCCTTGAGAAGGTCATTAGCATCGGCCAAAGACTTATCCCGGAGCGATAACCGCTTCTCTCCTCGCAGCGATTGAAGCTCCTGAATCGGCTCGATTCCCAGCCGTCCATCCTCTCGCAAATACACGCTTAGCGGCAAGCCCCCGTTATGAGCCCAGCCCGATTTGTATTCCAGCTCGGACGTACGGTCACCTTGGGCAATTGTAAAAATAATATTTCTGCCTGTGTTCGGATCAACCATGCCACTCGGGCCTGTAAAATGGAAGTCACCAACATCAATCAATTGAGGTTCTTCTTGATCTGGTATGAATGATACATCCTGCTTATCGAACTGCCCTATCCAATAGAACACCTCGACATCGGCGCCAGCTCCCACTGGGCTAACGAGTAAAAGATGTTTGTTTTCGCCCTGCTTATCCATGCCAAGAGGAAGAAGCACAGGAAGCTCCCAGATAGGTCCAAGATAAGGGAATTGCTGAAGATCAGCCTGATAAAATGGTCCTTTGTAGGTCCAATTGAGCATATCCTCTGACATAAATGCAAGGGCTGCCCCGCCTCCACCTTCAATCCCCGATCCGACCAAGGCATACCAGACATCCTCATCCTTCCAAACGAACGGGTCCCGGAAATCCCCGAATGCCCCCATTCCCTTCTGTTGTACAATGAGCGGCTCTGGATGTTTAATCCAATGGACCAAATCAGAATCTTCATCTTCTGAGTAAGTGCTTCTTGCAAGTGCCACGCTCTGATTCGGCGAAGCACTATCATTACCCGCGGTAAAGAACAGGACAGGAAGTCCGTCCGCATCATAAGTTGCACTTCCTGACCAGATCCCGTCCGGTGCGAGCTGATCCTTCTCAGGTGCCAGAGCAATAGGAAGATCACGCCAATGCACCATATCCTTGCTCACCCAATGCCCCCAATGAATATGATGAAAGTATGGTCCTTGCGGGTTATGCTGATAGAACAAATGATAGTGCCCGTCAAAATAAATCGGTGCATGCGGTTCATTCATCCAGTGAGCTGGCGGGCTGACATGATATTGCGGTCTATGCCGGTCTGCCAGCAGTGGTGTACGATCCAGCTTGATGTCATCATATTTCACTTGCGGCACGATGCCTCCGGATACTGAATTCAACACCTCCTGATAAGAAGCTGCTACTTCCTCATTACTCAAGGCGCGGTTATAAATCTTCAGTTCATCCATGATTCCGCCGAACATATGAAGGTTGAATACTTCTGCAAGCTTGCTGCTGTGATTGTTTTTGCCGATCAGCAGATCTGTGTCCACCGCCGCAGCCATGCGGGAACCGCGTGCAATAGCAGCCGAGACGATCTCACTGCCATTGAGATACAACTTAATTTCTCCATCGTCTCCATTGAAGACAGCGTTTAGGTAAGACCACTCATTCTTTGGCAGTTCATAACCGTCCGGTGACCAGATTTCCTTCCAGTCTCCTCCCTCTAGTCCAATTTGGAAAGACCAGGAGCCATGGCGGAACATTCCCAGCAGGAATCCCTGTTTATTCTCCATATTGTGTTGGTTCACGATGGCGGCGAGCTTGCTGTCATATCCCCATTCATAGGTGCGCGGGGCAACCCATACTCCGATACTGAGAGCTGGGAGATATTCCGGTCTTCCATGCTGCCCTTCAAGGTGAGCGGAATGAGTAATGTATGACGAGTAACCATCGAAAAGAAGTCCATGTCCCGACACTCCCTGTCTCCATGGCGGAGTACAAGATTCAGTGAACTCTGTTTGGTTAAAGACGTACTGAATATCATCCTGGGTTCCTGTTACACTCTCCAGTGCACTTGCTCCGATTCCTTCATCAAAGGCCCAGTACATCATTAAACCTTGATTATCGATTAATCTGTTCATACATTCACCCTCCCTACTATCTGCTCTGTGCTGCCTTCGGGCTTATGAATGGAATTAAGAGTATGGATATGAAGCGAGTTCAGCTCTGCACTCCCTGCCACTGTACTTATCAACACTTTTTCAATTGGGTTAATTGGAAAAACTTGATCAGTTAACGCGACGATTCCACCATTTGCAAACACTTCAACCACACTACGATCCACCCAGATTCGCAACTTGACGTTTCCTTTGTCCGGAACCAATCTAGCACCATGCTTACATGCAAATGACGGGTTGAAATCAGTGAGACCTGACTTAGAACGGTCAATAAACAGCCACTCCCGTTCAGGATCATAACCAATAATCGTTTCACACTCTCCGGAAGATTTTAATATGATATGAACTTCGTCTCCGGAGTGGACATCAAGATCGACCTCAATCTCCAACAGATCTTCGTTAGTCTCGTGAATTAAAGGGTTCTCGCTCGTTACCGCTACATCGCTCCATGAGTGCGTCTCTTTCCGCAGCTTTTCTATCTCCTGAACAGGCATTTGCGATAGAATCACGTTCCCGTTCCGGTTGGTCAGTGATAGTAAGCGCGGGAGGGTCATGGCACCTCTCCAGGAAGCGGTTGGTACTTGATTGGCATATTTCCAGTTGTTCATCCATCCGATAATTATTCGCCGTCCGTCTTCCTCTGGAATATCAGACCAAGATACTGCAGCATAATTATCTCTTCCCTCATCCAGCCACAGCACGGTATCCGGTGTATTCTCATTTACAAATTTGAAGCCATCGAAGCTTCCAATGAAATATTGGGTTTTGGAGCCTTCCGGACAGTCTGGATTGTCACCGATGCTTACCAACAGGACCCATTTTTTTGAAGTGGACCCATCGATGGATAACTCAAACAGATCTGGACATTCCCACACACCGTAGTGTGCACCATCCGACTTTCCGAATTCGCTGGCAAACTCCCAATCCTTCAAGTTAGCAGATCGATAAAAGCGGATATGGTCTCCACATGCAAGAACCATAATCCAGAGGCCAGCTTCCTCCATCCAGAAGACCTTGGGATCACGAAAATCGGTGATCTCGATATCACTCAGAACCGGATTTCCGGAATAAAGTGTCCAGCTTCTGCCTTTATCCTTACTGTATGCCAGGCTTTGGCGCTGCCGCGGTCTATCTGAATCTGGGTATATATCAGCATGAGTGAATATTGAAACCAAGCCTGAACCGCCATCAAATAATCCGCTGGTATCATTCCAATCCACAACTGCGCTTCCAGAGAAGATGGCCCCATTATGATCCGGAGACAAGGCTACAGGAAGGGTTTCCCAGTTCACCAAATCCTTGCTTACCACATGTCCCCAGTGCATAGGACCCCATACGGTGCTTCCGGGATGGTGCTGAAACATCAAATGGTACTCTCCTTCAAAATAGACCATACCATTCGGATCATTTAGCCACATAGCAGGCGGGGAGTAATGGAATTGGGGCCTGTATGATTCTTTGGACACGTCAATGCCGACCGATTGAACTAATTCAGCAGCCTGCCTATAGGTTGGAATTGCCGGAATGGCTCCTTTTTGTGTTGTAACCAAAGCGCCCACTGCATTGGCGAAGCTTATAATCGGGATCCAGTCCTGATCTCTAATCTGCTCGATACTGCACCCTCTCTCAAGCAGCTGATAGAGGAACCCGCCTAGAAAAGCATCTCCTGCTCCAGTAGTGTCAACGGTATGAACTTTGAAACCTGGCACATCAGCAAATTTAAAACCAGACCCAAACCGGACGAAGCACCCTTTTTCAGCCTTAGTCACCAGGATCACTTTCACCTTGAATTGTGACTGAATTTGACGGGTACCCTCTTCCAAATCCGTAAGACCCGTAATAAACTCAAGTTCTTCCTCAGAGATTTTAACAATATCCGCAAGAGCAAGTCCTTCTTTTATCCTGGACTTCGCTTCCTCCAGATTGCTCCAAAGTGCAGGTCTTAAATTTGGATCAAAAGAAATTAGAGCGCCATTCTCTTTTGCATATATACATGTTCTTAACGTTGCACTAGCAGAAGGTTCATGGGTCATCGATACAGATCCGAAATGAAAGATTTTCGAACCCTTGATACGTTCCAGATCAATATCATCCATTCCTAGCAACATATCTGCACCTGGTTTACGGATAAAGCTAAATGTACGGTCGCCATCTTCTTTCAGATGAACAAAAGCTAGCGTTGTGCTCGCATGCTTCTCCTTGACTAAACCCTTTGCATCTACACCATTCCCCTGCAAAACTTGAGTAAGATACTCTCCAAACTGGTCTTCGCCCACTTTACCGATAAACGCCGTGGATTTCCCAAGCTTTGATAAAACAACAACCACATTCGCAGGAGCTCCGCCGGGATTGCATTCAAATAGCTGCTCCCCCTTCTCGGATAAGCCTGCCGGAGTAAAATCAATCAGTACTTCACCTATTGCTGTAATGTCAACCATATGGTTCTCCACCCCTAATCCATCATTTATATATACGACTCTAGTCCGAAAACATATGTAGCAAGCCTGAGTGAAGGCACCTCATCCAGGCTTGCTACATGCCTTAACTAACCTATTTTATTTTTGAGCTGCGAGATAACGGTCATACCCGTCTTGATATATCTTCATTAACTCATCCAGGCCCATATCTTTAAGTGAAGCCAGGTAATCGCTCCATTCAGAGTCAGAGACCCCTTTCAACATAAATTTGGCGCGCATGGAGTTAGTATACGTTTGTATCTCTGGTTTCAGCTTGTCGATAGTTTTTAATTCTTCTTCTGTAAAGAAGATATTTGGGTATTTCTCCTTCTGCATCTGCGGTACAAATAGATTTTTGATATCATCCAGTCTTTGCTGTGCCCGTGCTTCCGGAGGTGCAATGTTTTGGAAATCCTCACCAGTAAATACACCGCCGCCGCCAAGTGATACGGTTTGACGGAATTCTCCCGGATTTGCGATATCCGACTTCTGAACCAGTTTGCCATCGGCAGATTTCTCAAACCATTCGCCAATAGGGCCCCAACGGACTTCTGCAGTGGTTTCCGGTTTGTAAATCAAATCCAGCCATGCAGCAATCAATGCTGGATTCTTTGCTTCTTTTGTAATTACCGAACCTCCTCTAGATATCGCGGAACCACTGTTCCACTTAACAACCATATCTTTAAAAGGAGGAACGATCGGATAATGTTTGTCGCGTCCAGGACCGACTACATCTGTATGATCCCACCAGAGAAATGAGCCAAGAGTTTCCGGCTCCGTCTTCCCTTTTGCATAATACTGGGTATATTCTTGAGTAAAGGATTCTTGATCAACAAGACCCTCTTCCACCCATTTCGCGATCTCGTTTACAGCATCTTTATATCCATCTTGAATAGCGGCGTAGGAAACCTTTCCGTTGTCCACATTCAAATGCTCAGCATATGCGTTGTTACCAGGCTGGTAAGTTTTGTCTGGTACACCGAAGGCTCCAAACAGATAACCAATATCGCCCGTCCAGAATGCATTAACGAAGGATAAAGGAATTTCATCCGCTTTACCGTTGCCATTTGGATCTTTAGTCTTAAAGGCAAGCAGTACATCATGATATTCTTGAAGAGTAGTCGGCATCTTCAGCCCCAGCTTTTTCAGCCAATCCTCGTTAATATAGAGGAAATCCGGGTTAGCACCAATTTCTTCTTGGCCCGTGCCTAACTCTTCACCTGCAGGAAGAGAATAAATTTTGCCGTCAGGTGCTGTGACCTCGGCTTTGATATCCGGTCTCTTGTCAAACAAAGCCTTTAAGTTAGGCATGTATTTGTCAATTAGATCATTTAGAGGTATAATTGTGCCGTCCGCACCGTATTTCATCAGTTCTGTATCTGTAAAACCGGCTCCGAAGAACATTTCAGGCAAGTCGCCACTTGCTATGAGCAGATTCTTCTTCTCGTTGTAATCCGTCTCGACAATGGTATTCCAATCGATATGAACGTTTGACATTTCCTCAAGCTTTTTAGCCATGGTCATTTCGTTATAATCGCTTGGTGCGAGCGGAGCTCTCTTAGCAACCACCTTTAAGGTGGTTTTTTCTTTTAGTGGAAACTGAATAGATGCACTGTCTTCTGTTTGATTTCCACTATTCTCTGTATTCGTACCAGTCTTACCATTGTTGCTACTGCTGTTGTTGTTGTTATTGCTGTTGTTGCTGTTACAGGCCGTAGCAAACACGGAAACGGCCATCATTACTGCCAATAGACCCGCAGCTTTTTTGTTCATTCTTCTTAACCTCCCTATTAAATCTGCTCATTGTATACTTCTTTCATCCGGGATAAACCAGTCCCATTCTAGTCCAGTTTCGCAACACCTCCTTAACGATCATTTGAGAGGCAAACTCTTACCCTTTTACTGAACCTACCATTACTCCTTTGACAAAATATCTTTGCAAGAACGGGTATAAGGCTAACAGCGGTACAGCAGAAACGATAATAACACCGAACTTAATTAATTCTGTCACACGCTGTTTGGCCAGCATGTTATCAATATCCATAAGCATATTACCGGACGGTTGACTTTGGATCAGAATGTTACGAAGAACCAACTGCAACGGGAACTTTTCACCATCACTCAGATAAATTAGAGCATCGAAGAATCCGTTCCATTGGCGTACGACCGCGAAGAGGACAAGAACTGCAATAATCGGCTTAGATAAAGGTAGAACAACACTCCATAAGTATCTGAGATTCCTCGCACCATCTATGGCCGCTGCCTCTCGCAACTCTTCAGGTAATTCCTCGAAAAAGGTTTTCGCTATGATAATCAGGAAAGCATCCATTGCACCGGGGAGAATAACTGCCCACATCGAGTTCATTAAATGCAGATCTTTTACAACCAGGTAAGTAGGAATAATACCGCCGTTAAAGAACATCGTGATAATAAAAAAGGTAGAACAACACTCCATAAGTATCTGAGATTCCTCGCACCATCTATGGCCGCGGCCTCTCGCAACTCTTCAGGTAATTCCTCGAAAAAGGTTTTCGCTATGATAATCAGGAAAGCATCCATTGCACCGGGGAGAATAACTGCCCACATCGAGTTCATT
>CAKMKL010000292.1 GCA_927443375.1 uncultured Paenibacillus sp.
CATAGCACATACTATGCAGAGATAAGCCTACCGGATACTTCTCTATGAAACTGAGACACTACCACAATTATATAATGATAGGCAATGAATCCGTTCCGCCCGCTCATGATTGAAGTCCGCATATTCACGTCTCTCTGCCAAAAAATAAACCGCTGCGTCCTGGAATCCCTTCCAGTCTTTCCTATCCGTAACCGGCGGCTGCTCCCGTAAATTCACCACATACACCAGCCCGCGTCCAATATCCAGATACAAATGGTCGCCCATTCTCCGCGGCGGCTGCGGCTGTGCCGATTTCAAATTGAGTGTATGAATCAATTCTTTCTGAGAGAGATGCAGCAAAACCACTTCATTGGTGTCCTGATCCACCGTAATCGTCAGGTTTGGTGCAAATCCGGCCAGAAAGCGCAGCGCAAGGGAATGCCGCAGCGAATCGTCAAACTGCCAGCCCAGCGGCAGCAGGCCAAAATCAGTAACCTCCTCGCCAAAAAAAGCTTTCCGCAGCAAGGCTTGCAGCTCTCCCGCCCCGTCCTCCTCATAAGGTTCCAGCGCATTTACCTTCACTGTGTAATGGACCAGCTCCCGCTTGCGCCCGGCATACCTGTCGCCGATATCGTGGTGGCGGTAGAGATCCTTCATGACCGGCAGTATGCCAGCTTGATTATCATTAAATAACTTAACCGATCCGGGCTTCAGCTGCCGCAAATAGACGGTTTCAATTCTGCCCTTCCGGACCACTTGCTTCACCTCGGCAAAATGGGGGGCAACCTCCTGCATAATACGCTCCCGAACCTCTTCATCAAGCACAGGGATAGCCACTGTGAAATCAACCGATAACCATACGCTGGCGGCTGTAAAATATTGTCCAAGCGCGCTCATCTCCGTTGGATCATCTGTCATCATCCGTTTCATCTCAAATCTGGAGTTGTCGTCAAACTTCATCCGTTCCTGCTTGCTGCAGTACGTAAGCGAGCTGTAGTCCTGTATCCATTCAAACAATGGGCAGCCTCCTCTTGGATTTGTTGCCTTCATTATAATCTATTATTCCACAGACCTCTGCTGATCGGAGAAAGTCCCAATCCACTTTCTGACTTCCCTTATATACTTCTCCTGCTCCTCATCTGGAATCATATGCCCGGACTCTTGGAACTCAATAATCCGCAAAGAACAGATGGACCGGTTGTACTTCTCTAAGTCATCCTCCGAAATATCCGAGGGAATTAAAGCCTCGCGGTTGCGCCCGATAAACAGGGTTACAGGAAGTAGCAGCTGCGATAATTGCGGCGCAAAGTCTATTTCTCGCGCTTCATTCGCCAATCCTTCAAGCGCTGCCCGGCGTATAAAATTCAGTATAGGTACCCCTGCATATTTTAGTTCAGACCAGAATTTCACGGATTGCTCAGACTGGCTGCTATGTACCGGCGGCTGATCCACCAGGAGGAGTCCCTGCATATGCTGCTGGTTCCGCAGGCTCCAGCCAAGCGAGTAGGCAGCCCCTCTGGAGAAGCCTAGCACACAATAATCTTCTAGCCTGCAATGTTTAACAACCGCTTCAATATCCCCCAAATGATCAGCTAAGTCATAGCCCTGTTCAGGTGTAGAGCTTAGCCCCCGTCCCCGGAAACTAAAGGTAACAACATGTCCGGGCAGACTGGCCAGCAAAGGAATGGCCCGCTCCGCTGGCTCCCACAGTCCGTTAATCACCAGAAGCGACGGGGCTGTCACGGAGGCCTCACCCTTCTCAAGAACATGCAGAGCAACTTCAGCATTGTGCACAAAATAGCTTTTCATCCGTATCCCACCTTAAGCATAGTTGTTTCAATAATTCCACATTTTTACTGTATGCACTATGAAAAATATCTGCACAAACCAGGGCAGCGCAACCCTTTTACAAGAGTGCGCTGTCTGGTGTTCCTCCTATCCCATAAAGTCCGGCTTAGAACTGGGCGATATAGAATTCACGGTTTGCAGGCACGGTGCCTTGGAACACTTCTTGATTATCTTCATTGTTGATTCGCAAAGTATACTGGAATTTTGTCAATACTCTGATGTCATAGAAAATAGCTACCCCCGTTTCATCGAAAAATGCTGTATACGTCTGGCTGCCTCTGGTCAGCGTAGCTGTAAAATCGGTAGTGTCTTTAGGCCGATTATTAAAATTGACCGCAAGCACTACGAAGTTGAAGAACGACTGTTTTACTCTGCGTTTTTTACGGGCAACAAGTTTGGCCTTTTTGGCCAGCAGGGTCTTTTTAGCCAGGAGGGCTTTTTTAGCCATTTGTGCTTTCTGGGCTTGTACCTTTGCTGCGTTTGCCTTTTTTGCCGCCAGTTTAGACACACTTGCTTTTTTGATCATTGCTGCACGTTTTGCGATTAATGCTTTCTTCTCAGCTTCTCTCACTTTGCTTCACCACTTTCTTTTAAGATAGTGTAGTAAATGCATTTTATGGGAGGTCTGAACTGATTCATTGCCTATCATTATATAATTGTGGTAGTGTCTCAGTTTCATAGAGAAGTATCCGGTAGGCTTATCTCTGCATAGTATGTGCTATGGAGAGGTGAAGCGACGGCAATGAGTGATTCGATGTGGGTACGGCATTATGCCGCCAAAATCAATAAACCGTTAAAGCGCAATATTCAGCATTCGAAGAGATTAACTAAAAAATCTGCGGCACTTCCCGTAATAGTACAATTCAAAAATAAATTAACAACGGCCCGGATGCAGGTATTACAAAAGCATTTAGGTAAACATGCCTTCCCGGTGAAACACCGGCTTCATCTAATCAACGCAGTGTCATCACGGGTTTCGTTACAATGTCTGGAGCGGATCTGCAGCTGCGGCGAAATAGCTAAAGTCTATCTGGACGATATTAAGAAAACCACTTTGAATATCGCTACCCCTTCAATCGGGGCAGCAGCGCTTCAGCAAACACGGGGACTCACCGGAAAAGGGATCAATATTGCCATAATTGACACCGGCGTGTTCCCGCATCCCGATCTTACCCGGCCCGTCAACCGGATTATTGCGTTCAAGGATTTTATTAATCATCGGCAACACCCATATGACGATAACGGACACGGCACACATATCTCCGGAGACGCTGCCGGCAACGGATGGGTAAGCAAAGGAAAGTATAAAGGGCCTGCCCCGGAAGCAGGGATTGTAGGGGTTAAGGTACTCGATAAAAACGGGGAAGGCTATGACTCCACCATTATTAAGGGGATTGAGTGGTGCATTGCCAACAAGAAACGCTTAAAGCTGCGGATCCTGTCCATGTCCTTCGGCGGACCAGTGAGTAATTCAGCTGAGGAGGACCTGCTGGTCCAGGCGGTGGAAAAAGCGGTCAAGGCCGGATTGACCGTAGTCATCTCCGCCGGCAACAGCGGACCAAGACCCCGGACGATTGAATCTCCGGGAGTTAGCCCCTCTGCAATTACAGTAGGCGCAGTGAACGACCAGCGGACAATCACCCAGAGGGATGACCGCATTACATTCTACTCCAGCCGAGGACCTGCACCAGGCGGAAAAGTGAAGCCCGATATTGTGGCGCCGGGCGAGTCTATCACCTCACTGCTCGCTCCGGGATCCAGCCTGGCCCGCCAGATGCCGGGTCAACGAAACGGTAAATTGTACTTTGTGCTGTCCGGCACCTCCGTCTCCACCCCGATCGTCGCGGGAGCCGCCGCGCAGTTGCTGCAGCTTCGCCCGTGCCTGACTCCGCGGCAGGTTAAAGCCACACTGAAGAAAAATACCTTCCGCCTCGGCCTGAAGCCGAACACCGCCGGCAGCGGTGAGGTGAATATGCGGTTCCTGAACTGCCGGACACGAAGAAAGTAACCAGCTGCTTCTGCTTCTCCGCAAATAAAAGGCACGAGCGTCTGCTCGTGCCTTGGGCTGCGTCTTAACCTTTATGGCAAATGTTCTATGGTATCAAACCTGAGATTAACCAGCTTGCCTCTTCTACTTACAGATCCAGTACAGGTACCGCGCCGTCCACCCAGTTCAGCTGGCTGTCAATCATGAACCGGACGGTCCAATGCTCATCTGAATTATACCAGTTATGAAATCCAATGATGCTATTATACAAAAGCTCCACCGACTCCGGAGTTTTCAGTTCAATTACATCGTTCATTTGCTGCATGAAATTTACCGGCTTCTTCTCTGCTTTCTCCAGCTCTTTGAGCAGCCATTTGTAGGAGGGGAAGAGGGTCTCATTATAAGCGAGGATTAGTCTTCCGGCGAACAGGATATAATTCGTGCGGGAATAGTCCATTAGCAGCTGGTTGTTTCTCTTCAAACCTTCGTAAAAGTACCATTTCCACGTTTCAAACTGAGCATAGAATTTCTGGATGTTCTCCTCTTTCTTTTCTATAGGGTAACGGGATGCAGCTTGGATCCATTCCTCCAGACCGTCAACCCTGGAAAAGGATACAAAAGCATCCTTGAATGCATACTTTGCAGGCTCACTTCCAAACTCCGCGGCCTTTCGGATATAGTCCATTGATACGCATTTGCCATCCACATAGCCGCCTTCATACGGAGTGGATTCCGTTTCAAAAAAGCCGATCTCCCCCGTTCTCATAGCCTGCTGATAATCTTCCCCGGAGAGTACGATCATAATATCCAGATCGGAGGTATCACTGGCATATCCATGCGCAATCGACCCTCCAATGATGATCCCGAGCACTTCTTCCCTGGCCCCCAGCTTGCCGGTTATGGCATTAATAGCCTGTTGATGGTGTTGATACATTCCGCTAGCACCTCATTGTTACTATAATATATAGTTAACTCAGATATTAACTATGTAATATAATTACTAACTATTCTCATGAAAATCATAGCATAGCCGGATCAATCTGAATATCCAAAAAAAATTCCTCGACTCTGCTCAGGAGAACAGGATCGGGGATGAATGTTTATGTATTCACAGGCAACAGATCCAGCGCCACTTCCCGTGACCACGCTAACAGCCATTCGTCCTCTCCATAACGCCCGACACATTGAAAACCAAGCGGCAAATTATCTATGCTGGCTGCCGGAATACTGAGCGCTGGACAACCGGCAAAACCCCAAACCGCGGTCATCCCGGCCCAGCCCGTGCGGTTCTCTTCCAGCTTCGGAGCCGTTCCCCCTTGAGCCGGAGATACCCAGAGATCGATTCCTTCCTCCTCCATAAGCTCCTCCAGATTACGCCGCAGCTCAAGCTGCATCCCGCGATAGGTTTCCAGTTCGTCATCTGTAACCTGCTTGCCTCTGGCAATCCCTTCCTTGACCGGCTCACCGTAATATCCGGCATACTGTTCAAATAGATCTGCATGACAGCGAGCCATTTCCCCTTCGATGAACCGCAGCATTGCATCGCCGTATATAAGCTCATCTCGCCAAGGCATCTCCACATGCTTCACCTGATAGCCAAGTTTCTCAAGAGATTCGATTTGTGTATGAAAGACAGCTTTGACCTCATCGCTCATCAGCTGCATGTATACACCCTGCGGGATACCGAGTACAGGCTTGCGGCTCGCTTGGCGGGGAACAAAGTCCGGTATGAGCAGTTCAGCAGCAACTTCCATACTGTGAAAGTCCTGCGTGAAGAACCCGATGGCGTCAAAAGAAGGCGACAGCTGAATTACGCCATCCATCGGAATTCTTCCATAACTCGTTTTAAATCCGACCACTCCGCAAAAAGAAGCCGGGGCCAGCACAGACCTCAAGGTTTGGGTACCTACCGCCAGCGGGCACATGCCCGCAGCAACCGCTGCAGCAGAACCTGCACTGGATCCGCCGGGCGTGTGCGCGAGGTTATGGGGATTGCGCGTGGCTATCGGCCCTTGATAGGCGAACTCTTCGGTTACTGTCTTCCCGGCAATAACCGCTCCTAGCAGCCGGAGTCTCTTAACTAGCGTGCCCTCCTTACCGGTCAAAGCTTCAGCAGGCAGCTGTGACCCGGCATGAGTAGGTAAGCCCTCTACATGAATTAAATCCTTGATTCCGACCGGAATTCCCCATAAGGCCGGTTTGCCTGGTGTCCCTGCGAACGAAGCCAGTAGCCGCTCCTTGTCCCGGTTCAGGCGCAGCGCCAGCTGTTTTTCGGGGACAAAAGCGTGAATCTGCGGTTCCAGCTCTGCAAATCTTTTCAAATAAAGTGCAATCGATTCATCAATTGATATTTCCGCTTCTTCTTCATTGCTGAGCACATCTGCCAGGGAAGCATGGGCAAGCTGCATATCATCATCTCCAGGGGTGATTTTGAACATTCCTTTGACATACGCCGCCCATTCATAAAAGTTACATAAATTTCCTCAAATTCGCGCTTTTCACCGATCTGTCTCATCATCTTTGCCGTATGCGCTAAGCTTCTCGTTCAGCAATTTGGCTTCTTTGCGGCCGTCGGTTTTCAATCAGCGTAAACAGCGGCTGGAAGTCCAAACATGGGGAAATCAGTCTGATAGGTTAACAGGACTCTGCGGGCATGATAGTTCTTACAAACCAAGATTACTTTCTGGGGATGAATCCCGGCTTGCTGCAGTACATCCCATGAGAAGCTTGCGTTTTGAAAAGTGTTGGCCGCCCGACGGAAGAATCAGAGGAGCCAGACCCTGATGGTATAAAGCTGCTGCCCGCTCCATTAACTGCGGATGGCTGCCGCCGGGGATCATAATAAGATCCGCCGGCTGCATTTCCGTCTCAAAGAACATGAACTCAGTAATACAGTCAAAAGGATATCCCACAAGCTTCCTCCGTTCTAGCCAAGCACACTGCGCAGATACCTTCCGGTATGCGACGCCTCCACCTTCGCTACTTGCTCGGGGGTGCCTTCTGCGACGACATAGCCGCCGCCGTTGCCGCCTTCCGGTCCCATGTCGATGATATAGTCGGCAGACTTCATCACATCCAGATGATGCTCGATGACGATAACGGAATGCCCGCTGTCCACCAGCTTGTTCAGCGCGACCAGCAGCTTCTGGATATCAGCGAGATGGAGCCCTGTTGTCGGTTCATCCAGGATATATAGATTATGGGCGCCTTTTTTGATCTTGGCCAGCTCATTAGAGAGCTTCACCCGCTGGGCTTCCCCGCCTGAGAGGGTGGTTGAGCTCTGGCCGAGCGTCAAATAGCCCAGTCCAAGCTCATTCATAATCCCCAGCTTGTGCTTGAGGTACTTGTGGTCAGCGAAAAATCCGGCTGCCTCTTCCACCGTCATTTCCAGCACTTCCGCAATGCTTTTGCCGTGGAGCTTAATTTCGAGACCTTCTTCCGAGAAACGGTTACCTTTGCATACCGGACAGATGGTTTCGATATCGGCCATAAACTGCAGGCTCGTGACAATGATGCCATCGCCCGCGCAATGCTCGCACCGGGTACCGTTCGCATGGGTAAGACTGAAATCAATCGGCTGATAGCCGCGCTCCACCGCCTCCGGCTGTAAAGCGAACAGGTCGCGGATTTTATCATAAATTCCGATGTAGGTGGCCGGATTGGATTTGCTGTTGCGCCCGATCGGCGTCTGATCGATGTTGATCACATGGTTCAGCAGATCGGCTCCGAACACATAATCATGTTCGCCGGCCACAATCCGCGCGCCTGTCTTGTCGATTTTGAGCTGCTTCGAGAGGATCTCATTGATCATTGAGCTTTTCCCGGAGCCGGATACTCCGGTAATACAGATGAACACATTCAGCGGAATATCCAGATCCACATTCTTGAGATTATTCTCCCGCGCCCCCTGGATGGATAAGAAGTGATCCCCGAGGTTCCGCCGCTGCTTGGGCACAGGAATATTCGCCCGCCCTGACAGATATTGGCCTGTAACCGATTCTGCCTCACTCATGATATCCTCGAGCGTCCCGCTGGCGACGATGCTGCCGCCATGGATTCCCGGGCCCGGCCCGATTTCAATGATATGGTCGGCACTGCCGATGGTATCCATGTCATGCTCAACCACAATGATCGTATTCCCGAGATCGCGGAGCTTTTTCATCGTCTCAATCACCCTGCCGGAATCGCGGGGGTGCAGCCCGATGCTCGGCTCATCCATAATGTAGAGCATGCCCATCAGCTCACTGCTGATCTGGGTGGACATTTTGATCCGCTGCATCTCACCGCCGGAAATGCTGTCGCTTCGTCTGCCCAGGTTGATGTAATGCAGTCCGATTTCGATCAGCAGGCTGATTCGTGTATGCAGCTCACGGACAATCGTCTCGGCCACATCCCGGAATTCCGGTTCGAAAGTGAGTGACTCCAGAAACTCCAGCAGCTCATGGAGCTGCATCCGGCTGAGCTGATCGATATTCCTCTCCCCGACGGTAACCTGCAGCCGCTGCTTCTTCAGCCGGGCGCCGCCGCATTCCGGGCAGACCTTCTCAATCATGCAGTCCTTGATAAAGGTTGGTTCGAACGCTTCTGTCGTGGATGACTTGCGGATATAATGCTTGTACCAGCTTTCCATTTCATGCACGAATCCTCCAAAGGGCCGGTCACGTCCGGTGAGCCAGTTCTTTTTCTGCGAAAAGGGCGGCTGCAGCATCGGAACCAGCTCGCCTTTGCTTCCGAAGAAGAGCAGCTGGTGGACCTCCTTGGGCAGCTCGTGAAACGGCGTATCCAGACTGAAGCCATATTTCTGGGACAGGCTGTACATCAGCACCGTGCGGTAGCTGTCTTTGCCGGCGGTGTTAAATACCGTATTCTTGAGTGCACCCTTATTAATGCTCTTCTCCGGTGCAACCACCAGAAAATGCGGCTCCACCACATAAGACATTCCCACACCAAGACAAGTATGGCAGGCACTCGCTGGCGTATTGAAGGAGAAATGGAACGGCTGCATATCGCACAGAAAGAAGTGATGCTCCGGACAGGCAAAATGCTGGTAGAACGCTTCCTCTACCCCGCCAATGACCTCCACCTTAATCATAATATCCTCATCCAGCGCCAGAATCGCCGCTTCTATCGACTTGGTAAGCTGTATGTAGGTGTCCGGTTTTAGGCTGATCCGGTCGATAACGATTTCAATCCTATACGCCTTGCGCTCATCCAGGTCCAGCTCATCCCCCAGTGAGACAGGCTCACTGTCAATTAGCAGGTGCTTAAAGCCTTTTTCCCGCAGCTGCTGAAAGGTATAGCTATACTCTTCCCCGTATATTTTATTCACCGGTGCGCGCAGCTCAATGACCGTGCCTTCCGGCAGGCCGGTAATATGCTCGGCAATCTGGGCCGCGGACAGCTGGCGCAGCGGTTTGCTGCACTCCGGACAATGGCCGGTGCCCGCCGTCGCGAACAGAAGCCGCAGATAATCATTGGTGTCGGTTACCGTTCCCACCGTGGAGCGGGGGTTGTGGTTGCCTTTCTTCTGCTCGATGGCGATGACCGGGGACAGGCCCCGCACATAATCGACTTTCGCTTTTTTCACCTGGCTGATCCGGCTTTTGGCAAAGTTTGAAATGGAATCGAGAAACCGCCGCTGGCCCTCGCCATAGATCACATCAAACGCCAGCGAGGATTTGCCGGAACCGGACACTCCAGTAATGACTGTCAGCTTATCACGCGGAATCTCGACCGACACATTCTTCAGATTATTCTGTCTGGCCCCCGAGATTTCTATCGTTGTTCGCACGGACATATACTTTTTCCCCTCTATTATGGAATATACAAGAAGCCGATTTCTTCAACTGCCGGTTTGCTTTTGGAGGTGATGCGGATGGTCTGGGAGACCTTTTCAATGATTCCCTTCTCCGCCATGTACTCCAGAATGTTAATCAGATAATGCCCCTGCATATGAAAATGCTTCGCCAGCATGGTTACCGTCTTCATCTGCTGATCGGCCATAAATTCAAGCACCGGACGGCTGACCACCGCAAGATGACGCTCCAGAACCTGTCCGATTTCCCTGATTGCCTTCCAAAGCTCGTCTTCACTTAACCTGCGGGTCAGCGGGTCTTGATAAAAAGGGGCCATCTGCTCCGGCGAACGCTCCAGCACCTTGAGGACCGATTCACGGATCGGCGGTTCACCAGCGGCGCACAGCTCCATCGCGGCGATGTGATCCGCAGCCTTGACCAGAAAAAACTGGGTATAGAGCGGGTCTTTACGCACTGTCAGCCATTTTTGGCATTTGTGGTAGATGTCAATCAGCTCACAGGAGCGCCATAAGAGGGACAGCGCAATATCCTGACTGCCCAGCCGCTTAAACTCTTCGAAATAGGCATAAAGGCTGTCATCGGAGGTATAGACCATCTGTCCTTTGGCAAAAAAAGACTGCGGCATCGAGCCGCCGACCAGCCGGTCAAAGCCCCGCTTAAACCCGCTCCGGTCAAACAATTGGACATTGATCGTGATTCCATCCTCAATCAGGCAATAGGCATTCTGTTGCAGCGTTTGATCGCGTACGATCAGGCCCATGTCGATGTCGCTTTTCTCCCAGACGGTATCATAAGCCAGACTGCCGCACACAATGACGGCGATGACGTTCGGATCACTCCTTACCCTGTCAACAAAACTCTCCGTTGCCGCCCTGTAACGTTCCTGCAGCTCCAGCAGTACACTATCCTCCATATCTCTGCTATTCCTCCATCCGCTTCCTATGATTGAAATCGCTTGCCCTTTCCAGAGCCTGTGGTAAAATTATACACCTCACCCATTTCCCAAAACCGGACAGTAATTGCTGAAACAGGAGGTATCATGGATCATTATTTGCTGGAAACCATTAATCGGACCACAGATTTCATTGAAAACCATCTGCTGGAGCCGCTCTGTCTTGACGATATATCGGAGCATGTCAATGTCTCCAAATTCCATCTGCTGCGCATCTGGAAAGGCGCTACGGCAACGGGGCTGATGGAGTATGTCCGCAGAAGGCGGATTGCCATGTCGCTTGGCGATTTGCTGAACCAGCAGAGCAGCATTGAATTTATTTCCGGCAAATACGGCTTCAGCTGTGAGCGGACCTACAACCGGACGTTCAAGGACGAATACAATATTACTCCGGCCAAATGGCGCAAATCCCCTTCGCCGCTGAACATCCTCGACCGCTTTAACGCCGACTTTATGAGCCGGGCGGGAGCAGGGCTGGTTTTTTTTCGCTCGATCAGCGTTGTGCCTTCCTTCTCGATTGCGGGCCCTGAATATACCCTCGGTGCAGGTCAAAAAAACACCGAACCTGATGCAGCCAGGCTCGGCGTTGATTTTTTTACCGGTGAACGGCATCGGATTCTGAACCCGGTGGAAAAAGATGTGTATATCGGATTTACAGCCGTTCCTAAGCCCTTCAGCGGCACTACCTTTTACCAGCCTTCCCTGCAAATCAACCGCAGCAGCATCGTCCCGCCGGATATGAATATCAGGCATACCAAGCCGCATAAATACGGGGTGTTCACCTATATCGGCCTCCACCGTCCGGAAGAGATTTCCGCACAATCCTTAAGCGCCATTTGGAAGTATATCTTTGAAATCTGGATGCCGACCGTACAGTTTGATCTGGAGGAGAAATTCAGCTTCGAATCAGTCAACTACGCCAAGGGCAATAAGCATTACTGTGAATGCGACCTCTACTTCCCCATTTCGGGACTGTAAGTATATGCGTTGGCAGCTGAAACAACAATTTCACTCTACATACGCCTTGCCAAAAACCGAATATTTGCTGCCTGTTCCTGCGGCAATATGAATCGTCTCCATCGTATCCTCAATCAGTTTGCGGATATCATCCACCGTTCCCTTTTCAGCATAGATGAAGCCTACCCTGCAGCCTAATTGCTCAAGACAACCGATGCTTTGAAAGTCAAAAGACTCCATCTGCCTTCCTATCGACTGAGCGATGGTATAAAGTTCCTCCCGGCCCGCTTGGACAAATACAATAAATTCGTCACCATGAGCCCGTCCCAGGCATGCACGTTCCCTGTAACCCGCAAGACTCTCTCTAATGATTTCGTAGCAAGCTACAATGACCTGATCCCCCACATCAAAGCCGTATACATCATTAACATGCTTGAAGTGGCGGATATCAAACCGCATAACCGCTACAGGGTCATTGTCTGCGCAAACCGATAACAGCTCTGATGAAGATTCCAGAAAAACTTCCAGATTGGGCATGTTTTTTTTGAGTTCATGTACACTTTGCTGCGTCATATGTAACAGTTCAAATGGATGGCCGATCAGAACCCCCTCCTTTTCAAGTAATGTAATTAACCTGTCGATTTGAACTTTCTTCTGCACCTGCTCATTCATATAGCTTGTTATTTCAATCCGTTTGTTTATGAGCTGATTGACCAGGTCTTCACTGCGGACAGGACCTGCAAGCACAGCTTTAATCTCTGCAAGCGAGAATTCCAGATTCTTCAGAATAAGAATCCAGTGAAGCAATCGTCCTTGTTCTTCATCATAGAAACGGTACCCGGTCATTGGATCAATAGCTGATGGCTTAAGCAGTCCGATCTCATCGTAATGGCGCAGCATTTTTGTAGTTACCTGATTCATTTCCGCAAATTCACTTATCTTCACTACCGTTCCTCCACATCCAGGCTTCCGGCCGGAACAGCCCTAACCTCAGCATAAACCTTCCTGTTACGGTAAAGTCAACTCCCTAAAAACACCTACCGCATCTGACAGGTGCTTTTGTATGGATTATGAATTATGACTTCCGTACGGGCCTAATATACTTCCAAAACCGCTCCGGATTATGATAAAAGTAAATTATTCTGCCGGGGGAAGTATCAAAGCAGTAACCGGTGCCTGCAAAATCAAAAGTTGCCATTGCCTTTTCCATCTTTTCTTCCACACTGCGGTTCTCCTGCTCATAATCGAACGGCCCGTGTTCAAAAACAATATACTCGGCTTCGGGAACATCAATCATTAGCATTTGTGATGGTACTTCGCCATCATAATCAACAGGAAGACGAACACCATAGCATTCTGTACGCGGAATCCCCCAATCGCAGAGTCTGCCGTCCGGGTCATTCATGTACGCCATGATTTGACCGTTGCTGCTGTTAGATTCGCTCCCGCCATCATCATCCAATTTGCCTTGATACTATCAAGTAAGCCGCAAATGGTTTCGCAGTCCTGCCCCGGAATAAGACTTTGCTTTTGCCAAAAATCCCAATACCCGTTACTCTCATAGTTATTAATGTGTAGAAATTTGTGTGCAGGAATGGTCACAAAATAAATTTTGACATCAGCCGCAGATTTCATCATACCAATCTCACCAAATCCGAAAAAGTAGCGGTCGAAAGGGTTTATTTTGGTTCGAAGAACAACAGGCTTAGGCTTTTTACGATATTCACTTGGAGCTACACCATACGTTCCCTTGAACGCTCTGGTAAAAGCTTCATGTGATGAGAAACCATAATCAAAAGCAATATCCAAAATGCTTTTTTCGCTATCCCGCACCTCTTTTAGCGCAAAGGCTAATTTTCGATGCCGCAGATAATCCTTAAATGGCATACCGGATATTTCTTTGAATTTTCTCGTTGTATAAAATTCGGAATAACCCAGCTTGCGGGAGAGAAACCGTAGTGTTATGGCTTCACAGTTATGATGTTTAATACATACGTCAATTTCATCAACGATTATTTGGATTTGTTTATGCCATTCGTACATTTGTCCGCTCACCCCGCTCCATCCGCCCTATAGTCATTATAGAGAAATGGAAATCGTATTACTTGATTTTACTTGCGGAAAAGACTTCTATAGCGGATTAGGACTTCCGTTTGCCGGCAGCTTTCTTAATGTTCTCTGCAGCTCTGAATTTAACGATCCGGCTGATCAAATCATAAGGCAGCGGCTGATCCAGGGGGAACTGGACGGAGCCCTTCGCTCCTTTATATATGGACAGCTCGTCATGAAAAGCTTCAATCCCCTGCGGGGCCGGATAGAATCCGATGTGCTTTTTAAATGCCGCAAAGTGTACCAGATTGCCATGCAGCTCAAAGGTGGGAATCTGATAGCTGATCTTCTCTTTCGCTTCAGGCGCCGCCTCGTGAATCACTTGTCTTACCCTTTCAAGCAGGTCTTGCACCTCAGGTGCTGCTTTGGCAATATAATCGTCAACGGATTCATAAATAATTTTGTTATTTTCCATTCTGTCACTCTCCATATGAGCATGCACAGCTTAATAATTCAGCAAACGTCCGTTATCATGCCATTGGCCGTACATTTTGTTGTCTTTAGTGTTAGTAATGAATTTGTCTAACCGGCTGTTGAATAGCTCCGGCTGATGTTTACAGCTCTGTATGGTGTCGATCCGAATTCTTGAATACAGGTCAGGAAACGCCAGAAAGTTCTCATATACCTGCCTGTCCTCCTGCAGCCTTTGTTCGATGATAGAATCTATTTTAAAAGACCCGTGATCCATAGCAGGAAGTACCTTTCTTCCTTCTTCGGTCATTAAGCCCAGCTTTTCGAGCCGGCGGACACGTTCTTTGTTTAATTCCGTCCAAGAGCTTCTTTTGCTTCTGGGGGACAATCTCTGCACCAGTACTGCCTCCGGGCTTTTCTTTTTAACACCATCAATCCAGCCGAAGCACAAAGCTTCTTCGACCGCGTCCAGATACAGCAGCGTACCCGGGGCCGGTGTCATATTGATTGCCACATAGCAGGATTTCTCTGTCTTACAATTTCCCTGCAGCCAGCTTCTAAGATCTGCTCTCGATGTTGCAGTCATTAGATTTTCCAACTCCATGAAGGCCATTCACTCTCCTTTCCACCCGATGAGTGTCATCCTCTCTCAAAGGGTTTAACGTTAGCTTGCAACGGACTGAGATGCACTTATTTTGAACTGAATTAACAATATTGCGAGCTAACGGACTCTAGTGCACTTATGTATGGATTTTCATTCGTAAAATGCCCGCCGGGGAGTCAATAAGCGCGGTACGGTCCGTTACCCCTGTCAAAAGTGACTTATCGAGAGAATAAGGTCTATACGGTCCGTTGCGGTCAGCAGGACTCGACATACATACTTCCATAATACCAAATCAAGCCTATTCCCCAAATGAAATTGCCGCAAAATAAAACTATAAGTTCAAGTTCTATACAAACAGAAAAAGAGCCGGCTTCCTGCGCACAGAAATATCGGCCCCCTACGTCTTACTTAATTAAATTCAGCTTAAACTGCCTGCACAGGCTCCTGATACAGATAAAGGATAAGATCGGTCATCACGGATGCATGGCCCAGCTGGCGCAGCATGGTAGTAATATTGCCCCTGTGATAGGTTCCGTGATTGACCAGATGCAGCATAATTTCCGCTAAGCTCGTCTGACGGACGCCGATGTACGGATTATTCAGCTGGATAGTCTGCTCCAAATCGGCGTGCCTGCTGAACCACTCTCCGTACTGCTCTGTTAACCCGGCAAAAATATCGGCGTATTCGTCCACAGAAGTCAGGATAGTCCCATTCAGCGGAATGGTTGCCTGCAGCGACTCCGGCATACCCGTGCCGTTCAGCACCAGATACCACATCTTATCCACCGCATAGATATGACTCAGGGCATGGGCGATGGAGGGAAAAGAACTTCCAACTTCTTGACTCAGTATAGCAGACGGGAGTTCCTTGATTCTCCCCAGGATCGTCTGGTTGGCCCAGGTATGGTAATTAAACATTTGCTCCGGATGATTCATTCGTAACGTCTCCTTTGGATTGGCAGTAGATTTGATGTTGTTGTTGCTGATTTCATAATAAAAAAAGAAGTTTGACAACAGCGTGTCATACTTCTTCATAATGTTTGAGTGTGTTTTTCAGTTGCTCTTTCAGGATGCTCCGCAGGGCAGGAGGTTCGAGCACTACTGCGCCGCTGCCAAAACCCAGGAGAATACTCCAAAGCCATCGTGCCTGTAACGGACGGCAGACAGGAATCCGCAGCGTCATGCTCCCGTCGGGATGAAACTGCTTATCCATCTGGTGAAACTGGTCCAGCGCCTCCGCTATCGCCTCCGGCCCCACCCGCACCACTACCTCCTCCATTTGGCCCTGTCCGCCTCTGCCTGCAGATTCAGCTTCGTCCGGAAGATCCATATGCGGCTCAAAGGTTGCTCCGGTCAGCTGTAAATCCAGCAGCCGTGACAGCCGGAACTCCCGGTAGTCCCGCCGGATCCGGCAGTACCCGTAGATGTACCAGTTGCGATACTTGAAATGAAGCCTTAGCGGCTCCAGTTCACGGGTCGTGCGTTCATTCTGGATATTAACATAATCAAAGCGGACAATATTCCGACCGGTGATGGCTGTGCGTAAATGCCGGAGCGCTTCCTGCTCCGTCCGGCGGGTATCAAAGTCTACGGTCAGACTCGCAGTCTGATGCTCCGGCCCGATCGTCTGCAGCCGTTCGATGGTCCCCTGCGCACGCTCGTCATCAAACACGGTCGAGAGGCTGCTGAGCACGGTAATCAGGGAATTAACATCATACGCGCCCAGCAGGCTTTTATCCATTTTATAGCCGTCCATCATACCGTATCCGCCTTTCATTCCCTGATACGATACGACCGGGAAGCCGGCGGCACAGATTACATCGATATCCCGGTAGATGGTTCTCGGGGATACCTGGTACTCCTCAGCCAGCCTTGCTGCAGATAATACTTCGTGATTCAGCAGCTTGTAGATGATAGAGATTAATCGCTCCAATTTCATGTGTAATCCCCGCCTGTCAGTCTATTTCAGTTCGTATTCCAGCCATTTGAGACAAAGCGGTATAAAGTCAGCATAATCATCAAGAGCCCTAAGCGTACGGATAACCTCACTTCCCCCCAGCTGCCGCTCCGCCTCATCCGTGACCTCCAGACCAAGCGAACGCCTCAGGCTATAGGCCAGCCAATCCAGCTTCCCCTGATAGCCGAGGTTCAGCACATCCGCCCAGTTCCCGGAGACCATTCCTCCCTGGCTCGTGTAAGCACAAATCACGTTCTGGAAAGCCTCCTGGCTTGCCTCCCCGGCTTCAAAACCACACCAGTACAATGCCACCTCAAGCAGCTCCTGCATCGGATGAACCGTCCCGGCGGCTTCCCAGTCAATGATAAGCGGAATTCCGTTTTTATCCCATAATACATTTTTGGGATCCAGATCTCTATGGCTGATTACCCGGTTGTCCTGTAAAAGCTCAGCTGAGCCATTGGCCAGTTTCTCGTAGCCTTGCAGCTTCGCCAAGCTATTGGTCAGCAATTCTGAATAGGACAGCGACTGCTGCCCCGCTCTATGTGAATAATTCTGCCAAGGCACTGCCGATGGAATAAACTCTTCCGCCTGCTGACCGGCAAGAAGTGCTGAAAAATCAGCTGTATGAATATCCGCCAGTACCCGGCCTATCTGTGTACAGCAGTCCATATCCACTGCCCCGGCAGGTAACGCTTTGCCCTCAATCCACGGAAACAGCAAATAATACTGGCCTTGGACCTCATGCATGCAGCTGCCTTGAGACTCGATGGCCGGTAGTGCGTTGATGCCCTGAGACCTTGCCAGGCTTGCAACCTTTTCAGCAAAAATAATGTTGCCCATCGCTGCAGGGCGCAGCATAATCTGCGGATTAAGTGCTTTTACAGCATATTTGGCTTGACCGGTCACTATCCGGTACATCTTGTGCAGGAATCCGCCGGACACTGGTTCGGGTGGTTCCGTTAATTGTCCAAGACCGTATTTCATGCACAGCTGCGGGAAATCCAATATGTAATTTAAAGGTTCCATTATCCTAATATCCTTTCGGGGTAAGCGGAATGTAAGACGGATATTAACTTTCTTGTTGATCAGTTTTAACATTCATAGAATTTTTCTATGTTATCGTTTAAGTAATAGGGGGGAGTGACCGGAATGAATCTGAATTTGATCAAACTGCAAATTGTGGAACTGCTGTATAAGCATAAGAAAATAACAACGGTAGCCGATGAGCTCGGGCTGAAGCAGCCAACGGTAACCTATCATCTGAAGAATCTGGAGCAGCAGCTTGGGGAGAAGCTGTTTGAATCCAGAATGGATAAAATGATTCTGACCGAGAGCGGAAGAGCCTTCCTTCATTATGCCGTCAAAATCAATGCGCTGGCTGCCGAGGCGGAGCGGGTCGTTAAGGAATTCAGTCAGGGCGGCCGCGGAATACTAAAAATTGGTGCAAGCTACGTCCCGGCCACCTATATCCTGCCCAAAATCCTCAGCCTGTTCGGGGAGCAGCATCCGGGGACTACGATATCCCTATCCGTGAAATCTTCACCCGTCATCAAAGAAATGCTGGTAAATCAGGAGATTGATCTGGGGATCCTGTCGACGGAATCCTTTTACCTGCCCAGTCTGCACAGCCAGTCTTTATGCGAAGATGAGCTGGTGCTGGTATTTGCCCCCAATCATGAATTTGCGGACCGGTCCGAATTAACCCCATCCCTTATCTCATCGGCGGACTTCATTCTGCACGATATGCAATCCAGTACCCGGCAAATGACTAACAAATGGTTTGAAGCCTGCGGGGTTGAGCCCCGCGTCCATATTCTGCTCGATTCTCTGGAGGCCATTAAGCAATCACTGATGAGCGGCCGGCATGTGTCCTTCATTTCACGGCTTGCGGTAGCTGATGAAGTTGCAACAGGCAAGTTAATGATGTGTCCAATTCCAGAATATCATTTTCAGCGGCATATCTACTATTCCTATAACCGTGACCGCCACTATTCGCCGCTTATCGGATTATTTATAGCGCTAATGAAGACGCTTAACATGTGAGTATATCATTTCCTGAGTTTTGGTTTCTTCTTCCATATATATAGAACGCAATTAAGAAACAGTCAATGTCACTTCAATCGCCAAATCGGGTAAAGAATAGTAATAACGTACCCGAAGGCGGCGATGAAAATGAGAAACGAAGAAATCGAGCGACTGAATGCAGCGATGAAACAAACATCGGATAAACGACTCTACGAAAGGTACTTGGCCGTCCGTCTTCGTTTGGAAGGACATACGTTTAAAGAGATCGGAGAACTACTCGGCCGCACGCGTCAAACCGTCGGCCTCTATTGGAAAGCCTACCAAACGCAAGGTCTGTCTGGCCTGAAGATGGATCATTCCCCTGGACAACCGACAAAACTTACGGAGGAACAACGCTGTCGGTTAGCCTCGATGCTTGAACAGCAGCAGCCAGCCGATGTAGGGTTCGAAGCAAGGTTCACCTGGACTCTGCCACTAGTGGCCAGTTGGATTAACCGGGAATTTGGCGTCAAAATGAGCGTACGTGGAATCAGCGCCATGCTGAAACGGATGAAATTCAGCTTTACCAAAGCCACCTATACGCTTGCCAATGCCGACGAGGAGGCTCAAGCCTTCTTCAAAAAGCACACCTTTGCACAGCTCAAGAAGCAGGTGGAAGCTGAACAGATCGATCATCTGCTGTTTGAAGACGAGTCCATGATTCGCTCTTATCAAGCCCTTCAATATAATTGGTTCCCTCGCGGGAAACAACGTAAAGTGCCAACGTACGGCAAACACGAAGGAGCCAAATTATTTGGTGCGATTAACTATGAAACCGGTCAGGTCCATCACAGAGAAGAGGAAAAGGCTGATACAGCAGCCTTTATTCGTTTTCTACAGGATGTTCTCTCTACCTACCCAAGTGGAAAAATCGCCATGATTTTGGACAACAGCCGGATTCATCACGCTACGGAGTTGCAGCCTTTTTTAAAGGAACATCCACGTCTCCAGTTGGTCTTTCTGCCGCCTTACAGTCCAAACCTGAATCCGGTTGAAGGGTTATGGCTGTGGCTCAAAGCGGATGTGGTGAACAACATCTTTTTTGAAAAGTTTTACAAGATACGGCTTCATGTGAGTCAATTTATGAAGCGAATCAATAACCAACCATTGGAAACGATTGATCGTCTACTTATCAGGTTATAAACTTAATTGCGTTTTATATAGTATAATATACTTCATCTGGTAGAGAAAGGATGCTGAAATATAACATGAACTTTACTGAATATCCCTATGAACGTCCCGATGTAGACCAGCTTAAGCTTGAATTCACCTCACTTCTGAAAGGCCTGGAAGCAGACACCTTAGAGGAACAAAAGGCTTCCATCGTCGCACTCAATGAGCTGCGCAGCGAATTCGATACTCTGCAAAACCTTGTTTATATCCGCCACTCTATCAATACTGAGGATCCGTTCTACAAGGCTGAACAGGATTACTTTGATGAGATTGTCCCCATTATCCAGGAATACATAACGGACTTCTACAAGGCTATCGTTAACTCCAAGTATAGAGCGGAGTTCGAGCAGGAGTGGGGGAAGCAGCTATTCGCTCTTGCGGAGATTTCTCTGCGGACGTTCAGCCCTGAAGTTATCGAGGACCTGCAGCTGGAGAACAGGCTGTCTACGGAATACACACAGCTCATCGCCTCGGCCAAAATTATGTTTGAGGGTGAGGAACGGAACCTGTCACAGCTCGCTCCATTCGAAATGTCGCTGGACCGCGATCTGCGTAAACGCGCGTTTACTGCCAGATATGACTTTATGGCCGAGCATGAAAGCGAATTTGACCGTATTTATGACGAACTGGTTAATGTGCGCACGAGGATGGCAAGGAAGCTAGGCTATCCCAGCTTTGTGGAGCTTGGCTATGACCGGATGAACCGTACGGATTATGATGCCGGCATGGTTGCAGGCTTCCGCAGACAGGTACTTGAGCAAATTGTTCCGGTAGCCCAGAAATTGAAGCAGCGTCAGGCGGAGCGCCTGGGTCTTGACACGCTGAAGTTCTATGATGAGAGCCTTACCTTTAATAGCGGCAATGCCACGCCAAAGGGCGATCCGGAGTGGATCCTGGCAAACGGTGCGAAAATGTATCAAGAGCTTTCGCCCGAAACGGACGAGTTCTTTACGTTTATGCAAAACAATAAGCTCATGGATCTGTTAAGCAAAAGCGCCAAGCAATCGGGCGGTTACTGCACCTATCTCAACAAGTATCAGGCACCGTTCATTTTTTCTAACTTTAACGGAACCTCAGGAGATATCGATGTATTGACCCATGAAGTAGGCCACGCCTTCCAGGTGTATTCCAGCCGCAGGCTGCTTGTGCCTGAATATGCCTTCCCTACTTACGAAGCCGCAGAGATCCACTCGATGAGCATGGAGTTTTTTGCCTGGCCGTGGATGAACCTGTTCTTTGAAGAGGATGCGGATAAGTACCGGTTCAACCATCTGGCAGGCAGCCTGGAATTTATCCCTTACGGCGTTGCCGTTGATGAATTCCAGCATTATGTATACAGCCATCCTGAAGCCAGCCCGCTTGAGCGCAAACAGGCCTGGCGGGAAATTGAGCAAAGATACTTGCCGCACCGCGACTACGGAGGCAACAGCTACTTGGAACACGGCGGATTCTGGCAGAAGCAGACCCACATTTTCCGCAGTCCGTTTTACTATATTGATTATACATTGGCCCAGCTCTGTGCCTTCCAGTTCTGGAAACGCTCAGGTGAGGATTTCGCTCATGCCTGGAGTGATTACTTGACACTCTGTAAAGCTGGAGGCAGCAAGTCCTTTGTTGAACTCGTGGAACTGGCCGGGCTCATCTCCCCGTTCCAAGACGGCTGTGTCGGCTCTGTAATCGGGGATATCGAGGGTTGGTTGAACTCTATCGACGACAAGGCTCTATAGAACTTAACGCTTCCTAGAGTAACGAAGAGGGGTGCTGCTGCACCTCTCTTTCCTATTTCATAAGCCTGAACCGCGTGTCACATATAACCCGATTATCATTAACTCACATCTTTGTCTATACCCCCTCCTAAGCCTCAGATGTGAGTTATTGATTGTAGCTGTACTTTTCAGCCATATTGTATAATTTCGCTGGATCAAACCTCAGGTTGATCGAAGAGATGTACTAGAAGGAGGGGTTATACTCATTGAGAAAGCATCAACGCTTACTGTCAGTACTGTCCTCTATCGTATTGTTGTTGTCCTCGCTTCCGCTGCCAGCATTTGCCGAAGAAGTACCTGATCCTACTGCTGGAATGATCAGCATTCAGAGCAGCTGGAAAGGCAGCGTGTTCGGCGATGTGGGGGGTCAGGACAAAATTACGGCAGCGAATTTCGGGATTACGGAGAACGCAGATTCATCAGTTACAGTGCGAAGCTCAAATGACACAGGTAAAATTTCCGGGAGCACAGAAGGCATCAATTACTACTTTCAAGAGGTCGACCCGGCAGTCAATTTTGAACTTAAGGCCACGGCTCATGTCGATACATGGACGGCCAATAATCAGGTATCGTTCGGAATTATGCTGCGCAGTAATGTGTGGGATAATCAATCCGGAGCTTACACAGGTAACTTTGCTGCCATTGGTGCGTTGGACCAAGAAATGAAAGCGTTCTATAAACCACAGGGCGGCAGCCTGCAGAAAACAGGCTACACGTTCGACACCGCAAACCGGCCTGCACCAGGTGAAGACTACGAATTAAGCATTAAAAAAACCGGAGATTTGTATGTTGTAAGGATTGGCGATGAGACCAAAACACTCGAAAGCTTTGACGGCTCTATCGGATACGCAGGACTGTACACCGCCCGAAATACCACGGTCACCTTCCGTAATATTGAATTCATTCAGGAAGGCACGGTCGAGCTCGGACCTTGGACATTCAGCGCATTCGGAAGTAACACAAGTGCTGTGAAGAATCCTTCACCTGTCCTTGATATCCCATCCTCTGTGACACTAGAAACCTATGGCGGAAAAATCTCCAGCAGCGAAGAGGGACTATCCTTCTATTCCAGAGAAATACCCGCAGGTGCTAATTTTGAACTGAAGGCAAAAGCGACAGTCAATGCATTTAACAGCAACAGCAGCATCAGCACGCCTAACCAGAAATCCTTCGGACTAATGCTTCGGGACAGTGTGGGATTAAACGGTGATTCAAGTGCAGCCACCTCCAATTATGTGGCAGCAGGGGCGCTGGACCTGGCCATGAGGGGTTTTTATAAACAATCTTCTCAGGTTAAGCTAAGTCCGTTCAGCGGCAGCCCGGCCCCGGGAGCAGGCGTAGAATACCCGCTCAGTATCAAAAAATCCGGCAATACCTACCAGCTCAGTATCGGCAGCCAGACGGAAACCGTAACACTGGACGAACTGTTTACCGATACGCTTTTTGCTGGGGTTTACGTGGCCAGGGATGCTGCTGTAACCTTCAGCGATATCGATATCTTTGTCGAAACCAAAACCGTTACCAGCTTAACCGCCGATACAAGCGAAATGACGAAAACCTATTATTTCGTCGGTGAGGCACTGGATTTGACCGGGCTGTCCGTAAAGGCTCTGTTCTCTGATAACAGTGAGGCAATCCTATCAGCTAACGAATATATTGTTACGGGCTTTGACAGCAGCAAGGCCGGTCCGAATACATTGACAATTCATTATAACGGAGCCACTGCAGCAATCACTCTGCAAATCGTTCCGTTATCCGTCACCACATTAGCCCTCAAATACTATCCCGCCAAAACCGTCTATTATCCGGGCGATATCTTCGACCCGCAAGGGCTTGTCCTGCTTGCCGGCTACACCGGAAGGACTCAGACCACAGAGCTGGCTAGTGAACTTTATACACTTTCAATAGACGGAAATCCGGTAACGGAGCAGGCGCCATACTTATTTTCGGAGCCTGGTACATTTAAGGTTACCGTCACTTCGGTAGAGAGCCCGGAAGTAATGACATCTTTTGAGATTATGGTAAAAGGAGCCGCTCTTACTAAACTGGAGATCAAAAGTCCCCCCGAGCAAACCATTTATTACATCGGGGATTCTCTGAAACTGGAAGGGCTTGTGCTCTATGCCCATTACAGTGACGGTGCTCAGCTGCGGCTGTTGAAAGACGAGTATACAGTCTCTCCTCTCGACACCTCGGCTCCGGGAAATCAGGAGATTACTGTGACTCATAAAGGAGTAACGGCTTCTTTTCCGGTTAAGGTGAAAATAAAACAGCTGACTGGTATTGAAGTGACGAAATATCCGCAGACGACCTTCGAGCTGGGCGATGATTTTAACAGCAGCGGGCTGGTTGTCTCGAAGGTATATGATAACTCCGACCGAGAGGTCATCAGCAGTTTCACGCTCGACACCAGCCTGTTCGACAGTCAGACCGGGGGGATATATAAAATCAGTATTATCCCTGATGACTCTACCCTCCCTCCAATCAGCTATTCCGTTACAGTCAGGGAAACGGTCCAGCCAGTGTGGAACAGCATTCATTTCGGCCAATCCACATCAGCCGCGAATAATCAGACCCTTCTTAAGGAGGACGGAACTGTCCAGCTGATTGCATTGGAAGGCGGAGGTAAGGTCACTGAAGATCATGACGGCATTACCTTCTATTACACGGAGCTCGATGCGGCCCTGGATAACTTCGTGCTGTCTGCAGATATTGGAGTGGCGGCTTATGCCAAAACACCGTATGACGGTCAGGAATCCTTCGGCATCATGGCCCGGGATGCTATCGGCACACCCGGCAATTCCAGCGTATTCGCCTCCAATATAGCGGCCATCGGCGGCTACAGCGGTGGCACCAAGAACAGCAACGGAACCCAGCTGTTTGTGCGTACAGGTGTCGAAACCTCTGACGGTGCCGGCAGTAATGGGATTCAGGCGATAATGCTGCAGAATGAGCAGCCCGCTCCGGGCAATACCTCTCCTGCTGCCCCCTACCGCTTGACGCTCTCCAAAACTAACAGCGGTTTTACGGGCCGTATTAACAATGGCAGTGATGCTATTCTGTTTACGCCGGATATTCTGAACGTGCAGGATTCGAAAATGTACATTGGGTTCTATACAGCCCGGCTGGCTACCATCAATATCAGCAACATTCAATTGACAGTAACCTCTGCGGGCACCGATACACCCAAAGTGGAGGCTCCACGGACTCCGGTCACGCCAAGCTTGGATATCCTCTCGCTTAGCAAAACCTCAGCGCCGGATTATCGAATGATTCTGCGTCCTAACGTCAGCGGAACCGTAACACTGAAGCAAGCCTCCACGGTAATAGCACAAGAAATTAAGGCGGAAGCCGGGAAACGCCTGTCCCTTCCCGCCACGCTTGCTGCGCAGCAGGATACGAACTTCAGCATCACCTTTTTACCGGATGATACAGAGTATTTGACCTCTTACGACAAAATAGTCCGTAACTTTACGGTTACCATGAAAAGTTATGCCGCTAATGACGATATCTACGTTTCACCCACTGGAACAAGCGCAGGGAATGGAACACTGGAGCTTCCGCTCGATATCGATACTGCCATTGATTTTGTACAGCCGGGGCAGCATATCATTGTACAGGACGGCCGGTATGTGCGGAATGCCAAGCTCGAAATTAAGAAGTACAATGACGGTACGGAAGATGCTATGAAGTACCTTGAAGCTGCGCCCGGAGCAACGCCGGTAATCGATTTTGATAAAAAAACAGAAGGTGTTCTGCTGAGCGGCAGCTACTGGCATATTAAAGGGCTGGAATTCACGCGCTCAGCTGGCAATACCAAAGGCTTCACGGTAGGCGGAAATCATAATATTGTCGAAGGCAGCCGCTTCTATGCCAACGGTGATACCGGCCTGCAGATCAGCCGGACGGATGGCACAGCAGCAGAAATAGCGGAATGGCCTTCCTACAATTTAATATTGAACAGCACTTCGTTCGATAACCGCGATCCGTCCGATAACAATGCCGATGGTTTTGCGGCGAAATTAACCTCAGGCGTGGGCAATGTGTTCAGAGGCTGCCTATCCTACAACAACATCGACGATGGATGGGACTTATACACCAAGGCGGGTACAGGAGCAATAGGCCCTGTATTGATCGAGAACAGTGCTGCCTTCAACAATGGCCGATTGACGGATGGAACGGTAGGCGCCGGTGACAAAAATGGGTTCAAGCTGGGAGGCGAAGGTATTCTCGTCCCCCATACAATTCGTGATTCCATCGCCTTCGGCAACGGAGCCTATGGGTTTACAAGCAACAGTAATCCTGGCGTAATCGCAGTGAACAATATCGGATTTAACAATACGCGCGGCAATCTAAGCTTTACCACTTATGATCATATCCAGCCCGCGTTTAAACTTGAAGGCTTCTTGTCCTACCGAACCGGCAGTATCGCTAAAGACCAGTATCCCGCTTCACTGGCTGCGGACAACAACTTTATGTACGACGGTAACCAGTCGGTTAATACGTCCGGCAAAGCCCTGACCGATGCCAACTTTATCAGTCTGACTCCAGTCACCTCCTATGCAAGAGATGCTGAGGGCAACGTTGTCTGGGGTGATTTCCTGAAGTTCGTCCCTTTTAGCGAACCTGATCCGGCCGAAGAAGAACCGCAACCTACTGCAACTCCAAGTCCAAGCGCATCGCCAAGCCCTAGTGCGACTCCAAGCCCTACTCCAAAAGCATATCCTGGAGGTACGGGATCAGCTGCCGCAACAGCTGTTAGCACAATACAGCCGGATGGAAGCATTCGTATCAGCCTCCCGGTTACGGCTGACCAGGGCAAAGTCCAAGCAGTGCTGAGTGATGCCGGCTTACAGCAGGCTCTCAGCGCTGCCGCAAACCACTCAACCGGCAATACGTTAATAAGGCTTCAGCTTAACGATCAGGCAACCAGCAGTGTAAATGCCTATGAGATCACGCTTCCCGCATCTGCATTTACTGCCGGAGCTTCCCGGCTGCAGCTGGAGCTCAACACTCGGCTGGCCACCTTCCTGCTGCCGGATGTCATTTTCAAGACGGCAGAGCTGGAATCTGTTAAAACGGTCACCCTGCTGTTGAGAACAGTCGAATCGTCTGAACAGTTAAAGGAAAGATTGAGCGGTTCTCCGCTTATCGGTTATGAGCTTCGTTTGGATGGAAAGACAGCCAAGCCGGAGAGCTTAGCCTCTGCCCTAACGATACGGCTGCCGCACCCGGCAGCCGGGTTGGCTGTTAATAATGCTTTCATCGTTATATGGCAAATCGATGAGAATGGTGTCATCTTGCCTGTTGTCAAAAGCAGGTACGATACTGCCAGTAACCAAGCTGTATTCACTACTACCCATGCTTCCGGCCAGTATGCGGCCGTGTATAATCACCCGTCCTTCGAAGATGTCTCCGGCATGAACCCTGCGAAGTCCGAAATAGAACTACTCGCTTCGCGGGGCGTTATTAAGGGGATGACTGACACTAAATTCATGCCGGAGAAGACGATTACCCGCGCTGATTTTGCATTAATGCTGGTCCGGGTGCTGGAGTTATCCGGCACTGGTAATGTCGGCTTTGACGATGTGCTGCCGAGTGACTACTATTATGAAGACCTCATGTCTGCGAAGCAGCTCGGTCTGATTAACGGGCAGGCAGATGGCCTCTTCCATCCGCATGAATCCATATCGCGGCAAGATATGTTTGTCATGACACTTAGAGCCCTCAAAGCTGACGGTGCTTGGACACCAGCCACTGTTCCCGCTGCTGCAATAAGCTCCTTCATTGACTATAGCCGTATCTCTGGCTATGCAGCGGATGATATTGCCGCCATGGCTGCTGCAGGCTTCATAAAGGGTGACGGCAACCAGCAGATGAATCCGGCTGCACCCTCCACCCGCGCTGAAGCAGCCGTGCTGATTTACAGAATTCTGATGAAGGAATAAGCTCAAGGAACGGCCCGGGAGAATTCTCCCGGACCGTTCTCTGATTAGGCTATTAGCCCAGGCTTGTCCTGCTCAACAAATCCACTTTATTCCAATCCATGCTCTTTGCGGATATTGTACATCCCCTGAAGCAGCAGCTCGGAAGGGTCGCGGTTCAGCTGATAATGCGTATAGAGCAGCTGAAGCGGAATCGCGCAGACATTATTGCCTTCAGTGATTTCCGGAAAGCCCGCTTCAAAAACAGGACCGTGAGTTTCGTTAAATGCCAATCCTGCATGGACCTTCTCCGGTGCGAATTCTTCTTCTACTGTCTTAATGCACAGCGGAATGACCTGATTGTCAATGACCGCCTTAGCCTCGTCTTCACTCTCCGGCTGTTTTGGCAGCGGCAGGCCTCCCTTGGTCTTCATCAGTTCATGGAAGAAGGAGGACACCCAGACCTCAGGACTCTTATCCGACTGGAAGCGTCCTACCAGTTCACGAAGGAAAAAACCGGTTGAATAGACATCTCCGGACTCGTCCTTGACATGATAAAGGAACACTGGCCCGTAGGCTGCCAAGTTCAAGACTTGACTATCCACATCTTTAAAATACATTTTCAAAGCCACCATACCATTATGGTGAACCGCCTTCAGAAGCTCATTCCACTTCTCTTCGGTCATCTCGGGCGGGTTGCTGCCTGTTTCCTCGTTGACTGTCTCATTATTCATTATTCATTTCACCCCATTATCTATCATACCACCAAGCGGCGCCAGGTAAAATATAATCATAGACCGGATAGTCTGGTGTTCCCCTTACCGAAGCAGGCAGAACCGCATAGTGGCAGGCTTTTGCACCAGATCATGACGTAATTTTACAATACAGTGAAAACTATTTCCTGTAAAATATTTATAGGGAATCTCCCCCATATCCGCACATTATCCATAAAGGAGCGATTCTATGCTATCGTTTTCTTCAGCCCCTGTATGGTGCAGTTTGCAGATACCTTTGGCGTCCGCTGGTGTTTCATGGTTTAGCCTAAACAAAAGACCTTCACAGCTATAGCTGTGAAGGTCTCTGCACTGCTTGACGGGCGTTAGTTTATTTTGCTGCTTTAGCTGCGGCAAGAATTGCTTTTAAGTAGCCTTGGGTATCCACCAGTGTTGCTCCGCTGACAGCGTCAACCACTTGCTCTTTGGTTTTGTAGGTCAGGGTTTGTTCAAGTGATTTGATAGTTCTGCCTGTCGCAAATTTCTCAATGGCAGCCATGTTCTTATCGTAACTAACTGTGGACTTCGCTTCTTCTTTCATATGCTCACTATAGTATTCGGCATTCGCCTTTTTGGAAGCCAGAACCATGTTAGGGTCTTTATAATTCTGCCCGAAATCCTTGTCAGAGTTAGGCACTCCCGTTGCCACATCTGTGCTCAGGAATTGATAGTCATCCAGCGAAGCAGCTACGATTACGCCGTTCTGAACTACCGCAACCGCCACGGTGAAGCACTTACTGCCATGAGCAGCAGCCTCTACGCGGCCCACTTTAAGCGGTGCGCTTGCTGCAGAAGATACATTGTTAAGAGCGCCGCTGTTACCAACGCCCACAACTGCCAAAGAAATTCCGGCTACCAACAATATTTTTGTTACTTTTTTCACAACCATTCCCCCAGTCAATTTATTAAAACGCTTACATTCTATATTTATCAAATTCTAGCATTTAATACAGTTACAAATGTTACTAGAAAACTGTAAATGCATGGAATTTCATGCGAAATACCCATTGACTATAGTAAAAGACTCGTGATACATTGTGCATATACGGAATGCACAATTTTTTTTGAGGAGGTAAAGTATGCTGGCACTAGATATTAGAAATTTAAATAAAAGTTATCCCCATTTCCAGCTCAAAGATGTATCTTTTCAATTGGAGAAGGGCTACATCATGGGTTTTATCGGAGCCAATGGCGCAGGAAAAACAACCACAATAAAATCAATCTTGAACATGGTTCAAGTCGATAGCGGCGAGATATATATTCTTGGCAAGAACATCGCTGATCACGAAATTGAATTGAAGCAGGAAACCGGATGCGCATTCGGTGATATCGACTTCTATACACGGAGCAAGATCAAGATGCTGACCGATATTACAAAAAAATTCTATAAGAATTGGAATGATGAAACATACTACAATTATCTAAAGAGATTCAAGCTGGATGAGAACAAAAAAATAGCGGAGCTGTCCAGAGGAATGAAGGTAAAGTACAGCTTGGCCCTTGCTTTATCACATGGCGCAAAGCTGCTCATCCTGGATGAACCGACCAGCGGACTCGATCCTGTCTCAAGAGACGATCTGCTCGATATCTTTCAGGAGCTCATCATGGGCGGTGAGATTAGCATTCTATTCTCTACTCACATTACCTCCGACCTGGAAAGATGTGCGGACTATATAACCTTCATTGAACACGGGCAAATCATTGCCAGCTCCGAGAAAAACGAATTAAAGGAGTCCTACCGTTTACTCAGCGGCAGCGAATCCCAATTAAGCGAAGTGAAGGAACATTTGATTTCTTACAAAATCAACTCCTTCGGCTTTACCGGACTGATTCATACCAAGGACATGGATCCACTCTCCAACCTAAGGGCCACCACCCCGAGCCTCGATGAAATCATGATCTACTTCGCGAAAAAAAAGGAGGCTGTATATGTATAATTTGGTAATGAAAGATTTGAAATTAGGCGTAAACCCCTGGTTCTTCGTATTACCCTTAATTATGGGGGGCTTAATGCTTATTCCCGGCTGGCTCTACTTTATCGTACCGCTATATTTCTGCTTCATAACGATACCTAATATGTTTGGCGGATTTAAAAGCCAGAATGATTTGATGTTTAGCACGATGATGCCTGTGACCAAAAAAGACATCGTGAAGGCCAGGATATCCGTTGTTGTCATTCTTGAACTCATGCATCTTCTCACTGCCATGATCTTCAGTATATTTACGTTTCGTTTGTACCCTCATCTGACTTACATTTTCTATCCGCCGTATATGGGTTTTTGGGGGTTATGCCTTATTATGCTTGCGATCTTCAACATCGTATTTATATCCATGTATTACAAGACGGCATATAAATATGGAGCGGCAACCACGGCATCCACTACAGCCGCTATCCTTTTTGCCGGGGTGGCCCAATGGGCAGGAATCCAAAGTCCGTGGGTAAACGACATTTTCTATGGCTCCGGGACGGATAATACATTGCTGCAACTATCCATTCTGATGCTGGGCCTCGTAATTTTTATTGCATTCACCTTAATTGCCTACCGGATTGCCGTAAAGAGATTCCTGAAAGTGGAGATATTATGAATGTAACGATTTCAAATACTTCCGAGAAACCGATTTATCAGCAGCTTTACGAACAGATCAGCGCACAAATTCTGAAAGGCGAGCTGGAAAGCGGCTTTTGTCTCCCCCCCATTCGTCAGGCAGCACTGGAGCTTAATGTTAGCGTAATTACCGTTAAGAAAGCTTGGGAAGAACTTGAACGAAGCGGTTTGATCAATACGGTAACAGGTAAAGGATGTTTTGTTGCCGAATTCTCACAGGGTGATATGCTGCGGGTACGCAACGAAATGGTCCTGAAGCAAATGGAGAGCGATATATCCTACTACAAATCCTTTGGTCTAACCCTTGATGAAGTGATTGGCTTGCCGTGTTCACCAGGACCAGGTATCGAAAATAATAGTTGCATCCAGTGACAAGGTATACGGTGACAGTCCTATTCTCCCCTATTATGAAGACATGCCAATTCAAGGCAGAAATC
>CAKMKL010000293.1 GCA_927443375.1 uncultured Paenibacillus sp.
CCCGGCGGCTACCTGTATATGTCAGACCTGCTTGGACTTCCCTCGGTAATGGAGCAGGCCGGCAAAATCATTGCAACGGCATTCTACGGTGTGGAGATCGATGTAGTGATGACAGTGGAGACCAAAGGGATTCCGCTCGCGTATGCAACAGCTGCCCAGCTGGGGCTGCCTGTAGTATTGGTGCGCCGTGATCATCAGGTAACGGAGGGCTCAGCTGTAAGCATTAACTATGTGTCCGGCTCTCACAAGAGCATTCACACCATGTCATTGTCGAGACGGGCTTTGCGGGAGAAGTCACGGGTTCTGATCGTGGACGACTTCATGAAGGCCGGCGGCACCGTGCGCGGCATGGTGGATCTGCTCGGGGAGTTCAATGCGGAAGTGGCCGGCGTTGGCGTACTTGTGGAGTCAGGCGCTGTGGAGACGGAAGAACGCCTGCTGCATGACTACGTGTCGCTGGTAAAACTAACCGAGGTGGACTCCAAAGTACGGAGGATTTCAGCGCATCCCGGTAACTATTTTTCCTCTTAGGCAAGATTGTTTACTCAGTTCCAGACTGGGGAGAAAAGTGTCGAAAACATGAGGAACCATTAGAAAACAGCACGAAGTGTGTCGAAATCAATGGTACTGCAAAAATAATCTGCTTCAACAGTCATTTTTTGGAATCAAAAAGAAGGAATTCGCTTTGCTGTGTGGAATTATACACCAAGTCTCTGATGGAAAAAGGTGGTGAACACACACATGCAAATTACGGATGTCAGACTCCGCCGCGTCAACTCTGAGGGGAGAATGAAAGCAATCGCATCCATTACAATCGATAACGAGTTTGTTGTTCATGACATTCGCGTCATCGATGGTAATAACGGGATGTTCGTTGCAATGCCCAGCAAGCGTACACCGGACGGTGAATTCCGCGACATCGCACACCCGATTTCTTCGGGAACACGCGAGAAGATTCAATCTGCGGTTCTGGCCGAGTACGATCGCGCCGCTACGGAAGAAGAAGAGGTCATCGAAGAGGGAGCATAAGTTAAAGCGCTATCTCTAATAACGCCTGCCCTTTGCGGGCGGCGTAAGGTCAAGCCGTTTTCAATTGGGGTTCGAAGAAAAGGGAACCATGGCTGCATGGTTCTCTTTTCTTTTTGCCCGGAATGAGATATATTCAGTAGTGAGCTCAAGAAGTAGGAGGTTGGCATTCTTGAAAAGAATGGCTGTTGTACTTGCTGCAGGTCAAGGCAAGCGCATGAAATCTAAATTATATAAAGTACGGCACCCCGTCTGCGGCAAACCGATGGTAGGGCATGTACTTGATACCGTAAAAGCGACCGGATGCGAGCGTAAGATTGTAGTAGTCGGACACGGCGCAGAGACAGTTAAAGCTTATATAGGCCAGGATGCTGAATATGTGCTGCAGGAAACGCAACTGGGAACTGGTCATGCGGTGAAGCAGGCCAAGGATCTTCTCGGCGCTGAAGAGGGCACAACGATTGTTATTTGCGGAGATACACCGCTTATCACAGCCGAAACGCTTGAAGGACTGATGGCGCTGCATGAAGGACAGCAGGCGGCGGCAACAATATTGACTGCTGTGATGGACCAGCCTGCAGGCTATGGACGGATTATCCGCGGTGAAGACGGCGGCGTGCTGAAGATTGTTGAACAGAAGGACTGCAATGCGGAAGAAGCTGCAGTAAACGAGATCAATACAGGTACCTATTGTTTTGATAACGCCAAGCTGTTTGCCGCACTTGAGCAGGTTAAGAACAATAACAACCAGCAGGAATACTATTTAACCGATTGTATCGGCATACTCCGGGCACAGGGTGATATCGTTTTGGGATATCAGGCTCATGACGCTGCGGAGTCTATTGGCGTTAACGACCGTTTGGCCCTGTCCGAGGTAGAGGGACACATGCGCCAGCGGATCAACAAGAATCATATGCTTAACGGGGTAACGATCATTGATCCTGCCTCCACCTATATTGAGGCTGATGTTGTCATTG
>CAKMKL010000294.1 GCA_927443375.1 uncultured Paenibacillus sp.
AACCGCCAGTCGCCGGCCTTGAAATTCAATTGGAGGACGGTCAGCACCAGTGCAACTTGAGTCCACACCAGTGTTCTTTTACGGAAAGCGGTAATATTTCCTTCCATCTTCGGCATGCCGCGGATAATCCGGTAGGCGAGAAAAGCAAGAATCAGCGCAAAGACGGCTGTTCCGATTAATTCTGAGGTGGAAAACGCATTCATTATCTCGAAATCCTTTCGGGTTAACATCATGTTCTTGTTTATTATAGCGGTCCGCAGCCGTTTTACCAAGCGCGGTCCGAATTTTTGAGAAACAAAGCTCAGGATAGCCGGAAGCTGCTCAGGAAGCCAGCTTGATGATCTCCTCCGCAGGAAGAGGCGGGAAGAAGTAGAAGCCCTGAATATGCGGGCAATCGTGTTTGACCAGGAATTCCAGCTGTTCGACGGTCTCGACGCCTTCTGCAATCAGATCATAGCCCAGCTGCGAGGCGACAAACACAATCGACTTGATAATCGTCTCGTCAATCGAACTGATGCCGATGCCGGTGATGAAGGTCCGGTCAATCTTGATCTTGTTGACAGGGAAATGCTTCAGGTAATTGAGCGATGAATATTTAGTGCCGAAATCATCAATCGAAACGATAATTCCATGGTCGCGCATCTGCTGAAGCAGCGGATAATGTTCTTCCAGCAGTGCCGTGCTTTCGGTGATCTCGAACTCAAGCACATTCGTGCCCAGCCCGTAATGATCAAGCACAGACAGCAGATTCTCGATCAGGTTGCGGTTATAGAACCAGCTGTTGGAGATGTTGATGGAAGTCCGCAGCAGCGGTATGCCCATCTTTCTCCATTCGCAGAGCTGCCGGCAGACCTCGCGGAGTACCCAGTCTGTCAGCTGAATCATCAGGCCGGCCTCCTCTACGGCGGCGATGAAGGTACCGGGCCCGATCAGCCCCTTCTCCGGATGGTTCCAGCGGATCAGCGCCTCCATCCCGATCATTTTGCCTGTAACGGCATTGATTTGCGGCTGGTAATGAAGCACGAACTCCTCACGCTCCAGCGCAGAGTGCAGATATTTGGCGATCATCGTCTTCTGTTCCAGCTTCTCGCGCAGCTCCCAGTCGAATATAAAATAATTGCGGTCCTCCTGGGATTTCGCCTGGTACATCGACATATCGGCAAATTTCAGCAGATCGTCTTTATTGAGAGAGTGTTCAGGATACAGCGAGATTCCAATGCTTGTAGACAAGCTTAGGTGGGCACCGGCAATCAGCAGGGTCTCAGAGATCAATGCACTGATTTGTCCGGCCAGCTGCGGAATCTCCTCCTGGGCTAGATCGGAGAATATCATGACGAACTCGTCGCCGCCGGTACGTGCGAACAGCTTGAAGGGCAGATGGCTGTTTTTGAGCCTGCCCGCCAGTATTTTGATGACCTGATCACCTGTAGAATGGCCGAGTGTATCATTGATTTCCTTAAACCGGTTCAAGTCGAAAAAGAACAATGTATAGGTCTGCGCCGGGTCTGAACTTTGCAGGAGGCGCTCAAATTCGTCCATAAAATACCGCCGGTTCGGAATCTCGGTCAGGCTGTCATAATGAGCCAGCTTCTCGTACAGCCGCTTGGAGACACGAAGATCACGGGTACGGATACTAACCATACGCTCGAGTTCAATGTTAAACCGGCCCTGGTGCCAGAAGTAATATAGAATAAAGGCGAAAACAAGTAAGAATGCAATATCAATCCAAAGAACACTGCGGAACAGTTCCCATTTTTTCTGCACCGGAAAAGGGGTTCCCATCAGCCAGTGCTGATTATACACTTCAATGGGAGTGGTAACCTGCTCGCCTGCCATTTTTGTTTGATTGCTGAATAGCAGCTTGTGATCCTGAGTCATTACATAGACCGGGGAATCCTGAAGCTGCAGCTGCTCTGCAATGTCATCCGCCCGAACGGTAACCGAGACAATGCCTGCAAAAGTGTTTCTGTTATAAATAGCCTGCCTGATCACCATCCCGTAATCGCCCTGGGCCAGTGTCCGGGGACCGTCAATGGTAATGCCGTGTGAGCGGATCGTTTCCTGAATCATCCCGGGTGAGGACAGAACAGGATCGAGCAGCAGACTTTTGTTGAGAATGGAAGTATTGCCGGTTAGTGGATAGAGATAACGTATGGTTCCGCCAGGCGCGATCATGATATTCATCACCGTTTGGCTTGAGTTGTTGTAGGCGGTGACCAGGTATTGGTTAATAATAGAGGGCGTTGCATCAAAGCCTACTGTTTGAATAAAGGAACTTACGCCTTTGACAATCGATACTTTCTCTTCAAGGTTCGATGTGAGTGTGACTGCATGTGAGGACAAATCGGCTTTTTCAGCCCGGTATTCCCGGTCTACCGATAAGGAGTAGTAATAGAACAGAGAGAGTTGCAGCGCGACTAAGAAGCCGAGGATGATCGTTAAAGGCTTTTTATTAATGAAAGCCATGGAGTGCCTCCGATATCAAAAAATTCAACATTATATTTAGCAATTTGACCAAAAATGGTTCCTGCCCACCGAAAAATGTCGAGATATGTCGTAGGTGTCTCTATAGCATGTCATTTTTAGCGTCATTGCGCAAGGGAAAACCTTATAGCGGGCATGAAAAAAACAAAAAAACGGATAGACACATTCCGCCAAAGGGCAGCTTGTATTTATCCGTTGCTCTTGCGTAAGCTTATTTCTTGAAAATACGCAGTGGTGCGCCGATCGGCAGGAATGTCCGTCCGAAGTGGGCGTTAAGCACAGAAGCACCGCAGCCATAGAGCGAGACGATACCGATGGCCATTTCCGAAACGGCAGCCAGCTTGTGGAAGAACTCAGCAGCGACGCCGAAAGCATCCATAGACAAGCCGAGGAAGAGGAAGTCAATCAGGATAAAGATGATCAGCAGTACCCGGTTAGCTTCGACAGCACCGAGGGTCATGAACAAGGTAAATACCAGATATCCCAGAAAAACAAATCCAAGCTGCTTAGGATCTACGCCTTGGGCAAGAACTGTACCGAACACTCCGAGCTTAATCAGCCAGCTTGCACCCATGCCGAACCAGAAGAAGGCATACGCGCCAAATGCAGTCATGCCGAACGTATTGTTATGTTTGGCATCCTGAATGGAGGCGAACAGCTGCGCGAAGGCTCCGAGGAAGATGGCCCAAGGGATACAGTAGCTGAGACCTGTTGTAATTTCGAGCTTTTGTGAAGAAGCGACCAAGGTGACGATAGCAAGTCCGAACAAGCCGATGGCGCTGGGATCGGCAGTGACGATTTTGACGGATTGCGTTGTTTGCGGTTGCGCTGACATAGCAATAAATGCCTCCAATTTTCAAAAGTGTTCGCATAGGATAACAGCACCCGGAGCGGGTGCTGTTATTAGCTTGCCTATCATATCATATCGTCAAGAACTTGCCTATAAAAGAAGTGGTCATTTTTTGTCGTGAAACAGATTATTTTGCGATAAAAAAGCAGGGATATGCATGGCCCGGATTGGCTTGCTGATGAAGTAGCCCTGCAGGTCGGAGCAGACCTGCCTCAGCACCCAGCTGCCGATGTTTATAATGGGGCCGCTGGTTTCGGCGAGCGGGATGAACTCTGCGGGAGAGACAGGGCCGTAAGTGGGGCTGGTCCAGCGCAGTAAGGCTTCCAGCTTCGCGACCTTCAGGTTGCCTGAACTTAGAATCGGCTGGTAATGGACCTTGAATTCATCATTGTCTGCGGCGGACAGCAGCTGCTGGGATAATGTTTTTCTGCGCCGGATGCTCTCCTCCAGAGCCTCCGAGTAGTGGAGGATATTGTTGCGGCCAGACTCCTTCACATGAAACATCGCCAGATCGGCCTGCTTGACCAGATAATCTGCGTCTCCGCCGTTCTCCGGATAGATGCTGACACCGATGCTTGCTGTGTTGTAGAGTAGATGCCCCTGAATACGATGCGGCAGCGAGAGGGCCTCCTGGATTTGTATCAGCTGCCATACTGGCGGCATCAGGAACGTCGGCTAGCAGAATGGTGAATTCGTCACCGCCGAGCCGGGACGCCACATCATTCCTGCTGATAACCCTGGAGATCCGTAGGGCAATTTCTTTCAGCATGTCATGAGCGGTCTGGAAATGATCCAGATCAATAAAGACCAGCACAATTTGCTTACCGGTGTCTTTAGCAGAGTCAATGGCTTCATTGAGTTTCTTATGGATAAATCCTTGCTGTTGCCGATGGCACGGATATTCCTCATGAGTGCATACATTCTTCCCAGAATGAACCGTCTGACAAAAAGAAGGCTGGCTATGCACAATACCAGCGTGAAGGCAAAGAAGAAGCGCCGGAAGTTTAGAATCGACTTCATTCCGCTCTCATAAATCTGCCGCGGATGCTGGAGCAGCATTCTTCCGGCGCCTGCGGTTGATAAGCTCAAATAAAGTGAGGAATCCGGGAGTTAGCGGAGATACCGCGCCGAGGTAATATTTTGCAGCCGATTTCTCTCCCGAGTGTCGAATTTTGATGTATAATAGTTGTGCAATAATAATAATCACATGAATATAGAGAAGGGGATATTTCTCAGCATGGATAAATGGACATTATTTAAAAAGATTACACGGTTTGGAACGATTCCCGTGATGCTCATTCCGGTTGTTTTGGGAACAGTTGGGGCATACGTATGGGAAGGGAGTTTCCATCCTTTTTTATTTGTAATCACAATGACCGGTGCGGTTGCAGCCCATCTGTTCTCGAATATGGTAAATGATTTATGGGACTTCCGTAATGGAACCGATACGGAAGCAAAGAATACGCCCGGGATGATTTCGACCAATTCCGGGTTTTTATCAGGGGGGCTGATGCCGGAATCCCTATTTGCCTTAATGACGTGGGGACTCCTCGCACTGGCTGTGGCCTGTGGCTTGATCCTGAGCATTTCCAGCGGCTGGGAGACACTCTGGTTCGTAGGAGCCGGCGCGCTGATCGCCTATTTCTATGTCGCCCCGCCGCTGCGCTTCGGATACCGGGGCAAAGGCTACAGTGAGTTTGCGATTTTCGCCGCCTTTGGCATTATGCCTGTGCTGGGTGCTTATTTCGTGCAGACAGGCGAGTTCAGTCTAAAGCCGGTGCTGCTGTCGGTCCCTGTAGGGCTGCTTACAACACTGCTCTTATTCAATCATCATTTCCTGCACTGGAGAGCGGACAAGCAGGCCGGGAAACGTACACTGGTTGTAGTATGGGGTGAACGCAGGGCGCTTGTGTTCTCGCAGATCCTGCTGCTTATCTCCTATGTATCACTGATTGTATGTGTGATGTTTGGCGTGCTGCCGGTTTATGGTCTGCTTGCGCTGCTTACCGCAGTTGCACCGGTACACGTGTACCGCGGACTGCAGCCGCAGAATGCTTCTCCGGCATATCTGCCGCTTATGGGCGCTTCACAGCAGGCTTCCGTGCGCTGCGGTGCGATCATGGCGCTGGCTTTGCTGATTCAGGGCTTCATCTAACCTCTTGATATCCTTAATTACAGAAAGAAGAGTGCGATCATGGAGAAGAATAAAGAAACGACCACAGAGGTACAGCCCGCCCTGGGCAACCAAACCGTAATTGGAGATTTCCATACCATTCTGACGGAAGGGAAAGTGTGGAAAACCGGCGGATTCACGTTGCCTGACGGCTCCTTCTGGGCTTACCGTGAGCCTGAGGCTGTAGTGATTGTTCGGAACGGCTTCCTGTATGTCCGGGCACAGCTGAGCCGCCAGCATCATCATGTCCAGATTCTCGACAATGCGAAGCATATGTATTATTCGGCTAAGCCGGTAGAGGTCCCGGAGGACGGGGAGATCAGCTTCGAGCTGCAGATCCGCGCCCGTACACAGGGGACAGCGCCGGGGGATCTGTATGACGGATACGTCTCGCTGAATCTGCTCGATTTCACGACAGGTGCGGCGCTTGATTTTTTTGCCGGGAATGACAAGTATGCCAGTGTATATGGTGTGCTTCCCTTCCCTGGCGTTACGGTGCCTGAGACGGGCGGAACGAAATATTTCTGCATTTTTAAAGAGGCTGCCGACTTCAAACCGCGGGAGTTCAACACGTACAAAATTACGTATCACCGCGGGAAGGATGAAGCTGTATTCTATGTAAACGGTCAGGAGGTGCGCCGCGAGCAGCATGTGCCGATCAAGTTTAACAGTTTCACCATTGCCCTCGGCATTATGACAGAGAAGGATCTGACTCCGGAGGGCAGCGTATCGGCACATGGACAGACGGTGATCGCCGAATGGTCGCCGGTGACCGTAACAACCACCGCCAAATAAGGTGCATACTTGATGAATAAGGGTGATTTGCGGTGAATGTAAGGAGCTTCCTGAGGTTTGTCGAGCTGCCGACCAAGGTGGCCAGTGTTATCCCGTTTCTGCTGGGGACGCTGTATGCCTTATACCGGTTTGAGGATTTCTATGTTCTGCGTTCGGTCCTGATGTTCGTGTCCCTGCTGAGCTTCGATATGGCGACAACGGCTATTAACAACTATTACGATTTCAAAAAAGCGGCCAAGAAGCATGGCTACGGCTATGAGACTCATAATGCGATCGTTCACTATAAGCTGAAAGAGAGCACCGTGGTAGCGACCATTGCAGTTTTGCTCCTTCTGGCTGTCGGCTGCGGAATTGCCCTTGTCTCCCAGACCGGGCTGATTATCTTTTTGCTGGGCGGACTGTCGTTTCTGATTGGTATTCTATATTCATTCGGGCCGATTCCGATCTCGCGGATGCCGCTGGGCGAACTGTTCTCGGGTCTCTTTATGGGCTTTGTGATTATCTTTATCTCCGCCTATATTCACTCGGACCAGAGCTTGGCCACACTGCTGCTTCGGGAGGGCTGGATCGATCTGCACATTAACTTCGTCGAGGTTGTGTACATCTTCTGGTTCTCCGTACCGGCCATTCTGGGGATTGCGGGAATTATGCTGGCCAACAACATCTGCGACATCGAAGATGATCTGGAGAACCGCAGGTATACCCTGCCGGTCTACATCGGGCGCAAGAATGCGCTTCTCCTGTTTAGAATGCTCTATTATGTCTCATACCTCGATCTGATTGTTCTGCTGATTATAGGTGTGAATCCGGTGCTGGTAGCGCTGCTGCTGATTACGCTGGTTCCTTTGCGCCGCAATATTTCCCTGTTCTATGAGAAGCAGGAGAAGGCTGTAACCTTTATTCTGGCGGTCAAAAACTTCGTACTGATGAGCACGGCACGAATTGTTGTGCTGGGTATTGCCGTTGTACTGAGCAGCCTGGATATTTTGACATAAACGCATAATCCTCTAAGTACATTAGCAGCGCCCTGAAGGAAAGAAGCCCAGGCGCTGCTTTTTTTAGGTTATCACCGGCGGCATGCAAAAATAGAGTAGCGGCGCTTTCTGTGATATGGTGTCAATAGATATAATGACAATCTTATATAAGGAAGGTGTATATCTATGACGCAGAAACTCCGGTGGGGAATTATCGGATGTGCCCAGATTGCAACGGGTTCCGTCATGCCGGCCATTCAGGAATCGGAAACCGGTATTATCGCAGCGGTGGCGAGCCGGGGACTTGAAAAAAGCAGTGCTGTAGCTGCGGAGTTTGGCATCGGGAAGGCCTACGGCAGCTATGAGGAGCTGCTGGCCGATGAAGAGATTGACGCGGTCTATATTCCGCTTCCGAATCATCTTCACCGGCAGTGGGTGATCCGCGCGGCGGAGGCGGGCAAGCATGTGCTCTGCGAGAAGCCGATTGCCCTGAACAGCACCGAAGCCGCGGAGATGGTCGAGGCCTGCCGCAAAGCGGGTGTGCATTTGGCAGAAGCTTATATGTACCGGCATCATCCGCGGATTGCCGAGCTGCGGGAGATTATATCGCGGGGGGATATAGGTGAGCTGCGGTCGATCCGCGGAACATTCACCTATAATGATGCCGGAGACCCCTCGAATATCCGCTTCAAGTCGGCATGGGGCGGAGGCTCGCTGTACGATGTCGGCTGCTATCCGCTCAGCGCGGCGCGCCTGCTGTTTGGTGCAGAGCCGGAAGCGGGGAAGAACTGTTGCGGCACCAGACGGAACAGCACCACCGCGGCGACGAAGATCGCCAGGGTGAGCAGGATAACGGTCTTGCGCCGGCGCACGCAGAAGGTCACCACGCGCCGTACGCGCTGGTAGAACGG
>CAKMKL010000295.1 GCA_927443375.1 uncultured Paenibacillus sp.
GTTCCCAGCCGGGTCAGGGTGGGGCTCAGGCGGGAGGCTGACGCCTTGCGCAGGCCGAGGGCTGACGCCCCCTTCAATCTCAACGCCTTGCCCGTGCTCAATGCACGGGTGGATAGCCTTCGCAGGCTCGGGCCTACAGAAGGAACCCTTGCCTGTAACCCCGTTTTCAGGCCGTCAAATGCTTTGCCTGCCCGCTCCCCCAGGCCCCTCATGATTGCCATGGGCCCGTTGGTGCTTCTGCCGGAACCGGCGCTTTTTCTCGGCACCGGCGGGCTTGACCGGCCAGACACACGGCCGTGATCTTAACGTGACCATTGCCCTCTTGGGGCGCAACCTGGTTATCGAACGTCTGAAATCTCAAATTAAAGGGGCTTAAGACACCAAAGGCTGCTGTCTAACCCTTGTCAGTCCATTATCTTTTCGCTAAGATAGAAGAATATTATAATAGCTGTGATCAGGAAAAGTACGCGTATCTAAGGACAATTGCCAGAGAGAATAACCGCGGAGGAAATCTTTCTTCCAGGCTGGGAGTTATTCATTTGTCCGGCGCGGAACATGCGCCTGTGAGCTGTGCGGCTGAGCGCACCCGTCCGGGAGTGTTAGGCCGTGCCGGGACGTTACCGTTATTAACGCCAAGAGGGCAATGGTCACGTTAAGATCACGGCCGTGTGTCTGGCCGGTCAGGGCGACACGAATCGGCATAAACAGCCCTTTACCCTTATGGCCTGTTTCCTTCTGTACTTCTTTGATCAGCACAGCCATATTGCTTGCCGTGAAGTCTTCTGTGCTCTCCACCTTAGCCAAAAATGCAGACAGCACCTCCGGAACCTGGGGTTCTGCAAGCACCTGTGCCGCTTCTGTCTCCAGCTCCAAATGACTCCGGAAGAACAGCTCAGACAATGCTACGATATCCGAAGCCGCAGTTAGCTGCTCCTGGTACAGCGCAACAAGGCTTTCCGCCCAGATCTGCTGCTCAGCACTCAGTTCAGCCGGCAGTCTGCCCGCCTGCTGAAGATGAGGAATGGCCAGACGCGCAATCCGCTGCGGATCAGCATGCTTGATATAGTGATTGTTTAAATGTGCCAGTTTGTTCTTATCAAACACCGCAGGGCTTTTGGAGAGACGGTCAGCCGTAAAGATAGAAATCAGCTCTTCCTTGCTGAATATTTCCTCTTCACCTTCCGGAGACCAGCCCAGCAGTGAAATATAGTTGAACAGCGCTTCCGGCAGATAGCCCAATTGGTCATACTGCTCGATGAATTGAATAATGGATTCGTTACGCTTGCTCAGCTTCTTATGGTCATCACCGACAATCAGCGTCATATGTCCAAACAGCGGAGCTTCCCAGCCCAGCGCTTCATAAATCATCAGTTGGCGCGGCGTATTAGAGATATGGTCCTCCCCGCGCAGAACATGGGAGATTTCCATCAGATGGTCGTCAACGGCAACCGCAAAATTATAGGTTGGTATTCCGTCCTTCTTCACGATGACAAAGTCGCCCATTTCTTTGCTGTTGAAAGAGATACTGCCTTTAACAATATCATCAAAGGTATACGTCCGGTCTTCCGGTACCCGGAAACGAATGCTGGCAATGCGTCCTTCTGCTTCAAAAGCAAGACGCTGCTCTTCCGTCAGATTCCGGTGTTTGCCGGAATAACGGGGAGTTTCACCGCGCGCAGTCTGTTCTTCACGTTCCGCTTCCAGCTCCTCTTCAGTGCAGTAGCAGCGATAGGCGAGACCGCGGTCAAGCAGCTCCTGCCAGTATACACGATACAAATCCAGACGTTCGGTCTGGCGGTACGGGCCGTATCCCCCGCCCACATCAATACTCTCATCCCAGTCCATCCCCAGCCATTTCAAATACTTCAGCTGGCTTTCTTCACCGCCTGCAACATTGCGCTTAACGTCGGTGTCTTCGATCCGGATAATAAATTCCCCGCCCAGATTACGGGCAAACAGATAGTTAAACAGTGCTGTTCTGGCATTTCCGATATGTAAATGTCCCGTAGGGCTCGGTGCGTAACGCACCCGGACTTGATCAGCCATGGTATTCCCTCCGCTTCATAATGGATAAAATTAGGCCGCATGCAGCCATCTCAAGATGATATCACATCTTGGATCAGGCAGACAATAGATTGAGCTGCAATTCCTTCACCGCGTCCGGCAAAGCCGAGCCACTCGGTTGTCGTTGCTTTTACATTAACCTTCGAGACCTCTACGCCCAAAGCCCGGGCAATAATCTCAGTCATCTCCGGGATATAAGGAGCCATCTTTGGCTTCTGTGCAATAATCGTGGAATCGATATTCCCAAGCTTATAGCCCCGTTCGCGGGCAAGACCCCATACATGCTCCAGCAGCTTCAGGCTGTCTGCATCTTTGAATGCCGGATCGGTATCGGGAAAATGCCGGCCGATATCCCCAAGGCCCAAGGCTCCCAGTATCGCGTCACTGACTGCATGGAGCAGCACATCAGCATCAGAGTGGCCCAGCAACCCCTTTTCGTATGGAATCGTCACGCCGCCAATAATGCACGGTCT